>JBKJNL010000069.1:0-3534 GCA_046593615.1 Myxococcota bacterium
GCCGACGGCGACGCCATCCGCGGCGTGATCGTCGCGTCCAGCGCCAACAACGACGGCGGCGGCCTGAGCGCCACCGCCTCGAGCCCCGTCGGGCAAGCCGCGGTCTTGCGCGACGCCTGGGCCGGGCTCGATGCCGCGGGCCTCGGCTACGTCGAAGCCCACGCCGCCGGCACCGCCTTTGGCGATGCCATCGAGATGCAGGCCCTCGACGAGGTGCTCGGTGCGCGCATCACGGCCTGCCGCGTGGGCTCGGGCAAGGGTGCCATCGGACACGCGCTCGCCGCCGCGGGCGTCCTGGGGCTCGCGCGCGCGCTGTTGGCCCTCGAGCACCACACCACGCCCGGGGTCGCCGGCTTGACGACGACCAACACGCGGTCGCCCCTGGGCCGCAGCCGCTTCGTGGCCGCGGTGACCAGCGAGCCCTGGCCGTCTTTGTCGTCGTCGTCGTCGGCCGCGCCGCGCCGCGCCGGGGTCAGCTCGTTTGGCCTCGGCGGCGCCAACGTCCACGTCGTCGTCGAGGAATTTTCCAGAACCGGCCTCGATGACCAGACAGGCGCCACCGTCGTCGCCGTCGGCGCTCCGCCGGGTGGCATCGAGCACGCGGCGTCGCTGTGGCGGGCGGCCCTCGATGAGGGTGGCCGCGGGGCAGGGCCCGATCGGTGGCGCGACGCGGCGGCGGCGAGCGCGCTGCGGGCCGCTCCCTTTTTGCGCGGGCGTGGCGAGGTGCGTGCGCGGGTCGTCGCCTCGCGGGCCGAAGCCGAAGCCGCCCTCGACGGCCTCGCGGGCGACGCCGGACCCCGCCCGCTGCGTCGACGTCGACTGGCCTTTGTGCTCGCCGGTCCTGGCGCGCAGCACCCGCGCATGAACGCGAGCCTGTGCGCTGCGCGGCCAGTCTTTGCCGCCGCCTGGCACCGCTGCGGCAAGATCCTGCGCCGACACGGCATCGACCTCGACTTCATCGTCGCCGACGAGCGGGTGCACCAGATCGAAAACGCGCAGCCCGCGATGCTGGCCTTCAGCGTCGCCGCCGCCGCCTGGTGCGAAGACCTCGGCCTGCGTCCCGACGTCGTCATCGGCCACAGCGCCGGCGAGCTCGCCGCGGCCCACCTCGCCGGCGCGCTGTCGCTCGACGATGCCCTGGCCCTGGCGGTGGCCCGCGGCCGGGCCATGGCCGGCGCTGTGCCCGGCGCCATGCTCGCGGTGTTCGCCGCCCGCGCGGGCGTCGCCGCGATGCTCAAAGACGGCGGGCACGACGACGTCGACGTCGCCGCCGAAAACGCCCCCGGCCTCGTCGTCGTCGCCGGCACAGCGGCCGCGCTTGCACACGCGCAGCAGACCTTTGCCGCGCGCGGCATCGAGTGCCGCCGCCTCGACGTCGGCTGCGCCGCCCACTCGCGGGCCATGGACGCCGTGCTCGGCCCGTTCGGCGCCGCCATCCAGGGCGTCGTGTTTCGGCCCCCGACGACGACGTGGATCTCGACGTGCACGGCAGACGTGATGGGGGACGTGATGGCGGGCGGGCCGGCCACTGCCGCCGCGCATTTCTTGCGGCAGCTGCGCGAGCCCGTGCGCTTTGCGTCCGCCGTGCGGCGCGCCATCGCCCTCGGCGTCGACGCCTTTGTCGAGCTGTCGCCCAGTGGCGGTCTGGCGTCGTGCGTGCGGCAGATCGATGGCCAGGTGCTCGCCGAGCACGTGGGGCGCGACGAGCGCGCCGGCCTGCAGGCCCTCGCGCAGTGCTTCGAGGCAGGCTTGCCCGTCGAGCTCTCGCGCCTGGGCCACGCCGCGCGGGCGACGACGACGCAAGCGCCGCTGCATCGCTTCCGGCGCCGCCGCTGCGCCCTGTCGGCGCCGACGCGCCTTGCCGCCACCGCACCCGAGGGTGAGCGTCTCGTGCTCGCCGAGCAGCCCGGCATCCGCGACCACATCGTCGCTGGCCGAAGCACGGCGCCGGCGGCTTTTTTTGCCGACCGCGCCCTGGCGGCAGCGATGCGCCGCAGCGGCGCGGCCCGCTGCTTGCGCGATGTCGTCGTGCCGGCGCCCCTGGTCTTGACGGCCGCCGAGCCGCGCACCCTCGTCGTCGACATCGACATCGACATCGACAGCGACATCGGTGGCGGTGGTGCTGTGCGTGTGCACTCCGCCGCCGACGGCGGCGCCAGCGTCGTCCACCTCACCGGCCGCGCGGCGCCGACGATGGGGCGCGTGTTTGCGCGGCTCGACGTCGCCGCCGCCGTCGCGCGCACGCCGCGCGCGTTGAATGTCGCCGCGCTCTACGGCCGCCTCGCCGACGGCGGCTACGCGATGGGCACGGCGGCGCGGGGGCTGCGCGCGCTCTTCGTCGCCGCCAACGGCCCGATCGTCGAGGTGCGCGCGGAGCTGTCGACCCCCGACGCAACCACCCCGGGCCTCGCGCTCGACGCCGCGCTGCTCGACGGCGTCGCCCACGCCAGCGCGGCCTTTTTCGCCGACGCCCCCGCTGGCGCCGACGCAGGCGGTGTCTGGCTCGGGTTTTCGATGGAACGACTCGAGGTGCACCGGCCCGTGCATCAAGGCTGCGGAGCGCTCTTGCAGCGGCGCAGCGCCATCGACCAACGCGATGTGCTGCGCTTCGACGCCATCCTCTTTGACAACGACGGCGACGTCATCGCCGAGGTCTTTGACTTCGCCGCCCGCCGCGTCGGGCCCAGCGCCGCCCAGCATGCCGTCGAGCACATCGCCGTCGGGCACGTCGCCGTCGAGGAGAACGCGGCCGCATCCGCGTCGACGGTTGTTGATCGGGCGCGCATCGAGCGGGTCTTCCGACAACAGCTGGGTCGTCGTCTGCGCCGCCGACCCGACGCCATCGCCGCCCACGAGCCCTTCGCCAACCTCGGCGTCGATTCGCTGATGGCCGTGGAGACGGTGCGGGCGCTGGAAGAAGCGCTGAACATGTCGATCCGCGCGACGCTGTTGTTCGAGGCCCGCACCCTCGCCGACGCGGTCGACCTGCTGGCCGCGATCAAAGAGGGACGCCGACGATGAGCGACGTGAACCTGCTGGGCCCACCGGGCGCGCTGCGCCCGATGACTGCCCTGTGTGACGGCCTCGGTGACGACGACCTCGACTTCGTGCGCCGCTGCGAGGTCTTTGCGCGCGACGTCATCGCCCCGCGCGTGCGCGACGTCGACGAAGCGAATCTCTTTCCCGCCGAGATCCACCGCGCGGCCCACGAGGCCGGCTTGATGAACGCCGGCCTCGTGGGCCGGCTTGATGAACGCCGGCTTCGAGCGCGCGCTCGGCGGCCAGGGTCGGTCGCAACGGGCGTGCGCCGCGGCCGGCGTGGCCCTCGCTCGCGTCGACGCGCCGGTGGCGTTCTCCCTCGCGTTCAACCACGGAACACTGCGCCCCATCGTGTCGAACGGCACCCCGGACCAGCGACGTCGCCTCGTCGGCGGGCTGCTCGCCGCCCGCGGCAGCGCGAGCTGGTGCATGACCGAGCCCGATTCGAGCGGCTCCGACCTCATCGCCACAAAGACGCGCGCCGAGCGCCGGGCG
>JBKJNL010000176.1:0-4372 GCA_046593615.1 Myxococcota bacterium
GGCGGCGGCGTCGCGCGTCAAGGTGACCGCCGAGGGGGCCACGGTGTCGAGCACGATCGTGGTCGTGAGCACCTCGCTGCGCGATCCGTCGAGCTGCTCGGCCTGCACCGAGAGGGCGAGCTGTCCGTCGCCGGCGCCGTTGAGGTCGATGGTGGTGCGGTTCTGCGGGCCGCTGCCACCGAGTGGCAACGACCGGGGGGCGCCACCGTTGACCGTGACGATGAGGTTTCTGACATCGGTGGCGTCGCGCAGGCGGACGTCGATGGCGCTGCTGTTGATGAACTCGACCGGCGTGCAGTTGGCGTCGCCGCCCTGGGCCAGCGGTCGGCAGACGTCGAAGTCGCCGCGGGCGCGGGGCAACGAGAGCAGACCGACGTCGGCGCTGGCCCCGGGCAGGCCGACGTTGCCGGCGGCGGCGCCGTAGTCGGCCACGACGGCTTCGATGGCGTAGCTCTCGCCGGCGAGCGTGCGCGGCAAGCCACGCAGCAAGAACGCGCCGCCGCCATCGGTGGTGGTGGTGTCGCTGAACGACCTCGTCGCGCTGAGCAAGCGGGCGGACACGGAGATGCCGCCGTGGGCGCTGCCGTCGTTTTCGACGTCGCTGCGCCTGGCGCTGCCCCGCACGTCGCCACGCAAGAGCGACAGCGAGAGCAGGCCGGCGTCGGCGTCGGCGGCGTTTTCGACGTCGATGTTGCGCACGGTGACGTCGGCGTGGCCGGCGAGGCTGGCGCGCACGGCGTAGTCGGCGTCTTCGGGCACCGCCGGGAAGGCGAAGCTGGCCCCGCCGTCGGCATCGAGGGCGGCGGCGTCGACGACGATGCTGTCCACGGTGGCGCCGGCTGCGCTCAGCAACGTCAGGGTGGCGCCGGCGACGCTCGACTGCACGCCCGGCACGCCGTCGGACGCGAGCGTGCCGCTCACCGATCCCGACAGCTCGAGGTTCACGGTCAACGAGGCGGTCGGCGAGCGGTTGCCGACGGCGTCGACGGCGACGGCTTCGAAGCCCACGGTCCCCGAGCGCAGGTCGGCGGGCACGAGCACGGTAAAGGCGCCGGGCGGCGCCGGTTCGCGCTCGTCGATGTCGCCCTGCAAGCCCACGCTCACTGCGACGTCGTCACCGCCGATGTCGGAGGCGACCACCAGCTCGGCCACGCGGCTGCGCAAGACGTTGCCGCCGCTGGCGAGCGCCAGCGAGATCGAAGGAGCCACCGTGTCGACGATGACCGGGAGCTCCACCGGCGCGCTGCGGTTGCCAGCCCGATCCTCGAGCACGATGAAGAGGGTGCGCGATCCGTCGGCGTCGGCGGCGATGGCGCGCTCGAGGCGCTGCAGGCCGGCGGCCGCGGTCACGACGTCGATGGCGGTGGGGGCTGCGTCGACGGCGACGCCGATGCCGTGCAGGGCGCTGACGTCGTCGGTGCCGTCGACCCGCAGGGCCAACGCGCGCGAGCGCGACAGGTACGTGCCGTCGTCGGCGCGGGGGAGCCCGAGCAGGGTGGCCTCGACCACGCGCGGCGGCGACACGTCGCGCACGACGTCGAGCGTAAAGGTGGGCGAAGTGAACGCGAAGCCGCGTGCGCTGCGGGCCTCGAACTGCGCGTGGATCCGCTGCGCGCCCTCGGTCGATGACAGGGGCACGGTCGTCGTCACGCTGTAGGCCGCGAAGTCGACGGCGGCGCCGGCGGCGTCGACGAAGCCGGCGTCGGCCGACAGCCGCATCGCGGTGACGCCGACGTCGAGCACGGCCGAGGCGCTCAAGACCGTGAGCGGCACGGCGTCGCCGCGCACATAGATCACGCCCTGATCGACGACGACGGTGGGGTCGATGGTGGGCGAGAGCACCGCCGAGATCGGGTGCACGACGATGGCGTTGTCGTCGACAAAGGTCTGCGCGAGCGCCGCGCCCTCGCCCGTGCCGATTTCGAGGTCCATGCGGTAGGCGGGGGTTGCGCCGTCGGCTTCGACGACGACGGCGTAGGTGCCGAGGCCCAGGCCGGTCACGGCAAAGGCGTCGTCGTCGTCGGTGAACACGCTGCGGCGCGCCTCGACCGATCCGTTCTTGCGCTGAAACACGCTGACGCGCCGGGGCCCGATGGCTCCGCCGTCGGCGATGACGACGCCGCTGATGCTGCCTGGTCCTTCATCGGCGCCCTCGCCTGGCAAAAAGGTGAACACGAGCTCGCCGACGTCGGCGGCGCCGCCAGCGACGACCTTCACGGTGGCCGGTGCGGTGCCGACGTAGACCGAGGGCACGCCCTCGACGACGACGCTGTAGTTACCGGGCAACAGGGCTTCGACAAAGAAGCTGCCGCTGCCGCCGGCGTCGTCGCCGCCGTCGATGTCGATGAGCGGCAGGGCCAGCGCCTGGCCGGCGCGCGAGACGCGCCGTCCGGTTTCGTCTTGCAACCCAATCCGCACCGCCGCGAGCTGCCGGGCCCGCGCCTCGGCGTCGAAGCCATCGATGAGCACGACCGCACCGCTGATGGATCCGGGGGCCTGCAGCTCGGGCGGCGCCGCGGGATCGAACGGGTTGGTGGGCGTGACCACCTCGCAGCCCAGGACGGCGAACAGGACGACGACGACGACGGAGCGCCGGACGGACTTCTGCATGGGGAACCTCGACGAGACGCAGGGTAGCCCACGTCCAGTTCGGTCGTCCGTTGTCCGGTCACACTGCGCGGGTTGCGTCTCGTCGGCGGGGAGAGACGATTTGGCGCAACAGCACCGCGCCCGACGAAGCTTGGGCGCCGCTCAGGCGGCGGGGTGCCGAGGCAGGCGCACCGAAAACGTCGTCCCCGCTGTCGCGCTCGAGACGACGTCGACGGAGCCGCCGTGGCGGGCGACGATCTCGCGCACGATGTACAGCCCGAGGCCCACCGAGCGGGCCGAGCCGCCGACCTCTTTTGGGCCGCGCTGCATCGGCTGGAACAACAGCGGCACCAGCTCGGCCGGGATCGCGTCGCCGAGGTTGTGCACCTCGAGCACGACGAAGCCGTCCTCACCACGGGTGGTGATGCTGACCGTCGAGCCCGCGGGGCTGTAGTGCACGGCGTTGCCCACGAGGTTCGACACCACCTGGCCCACGCGATCGGCGTCCCACATGCCGGTGCCGTCGCCGTGGCGGTGCACCTCGATGACGCGCGTGGGCGAATTCTGCTGCACCTCCTCGGCGACCTCGCTGGCGAGCTCGTGAAGGTCCATGGGCGCGGGCTGCACCGGCAGGCCGCCACCGAGGCGGGCCTGGGTGAAGTCGAGCAGGTCTTTCACGAGCCGCGTCGCGCGCCCCGCCGAAGCCTGGATGGTGGCGATGTTGCGCGTGGTCCGCTCGTCGAGCGTGCCGCGCCGCAACAGGCCTTCGGCGCCCATGAGGATCGCACCCAGCGGGTTGCGCAGGTCGTGGCTGACGATGCCGATGAGCTGTTGCTCGAACGCCAGCCCGTCTTGTTGCAAGGCGAGCTGCAGCTCGGCGGCCTGGCGACCCTTCACCACCGAGGTGACGTCGTGGCTGATGACGAGGATGCTGTCGAAGCTGCCGTCGCCGCCCCGCACGGGCTGGTGCACGGTGTTGAAGTAGCTGACGTCGACGACGCCGTGGCGGTTGGTGTGCGACCGCGGGACCTCGCGCGCAATGAGCGGCTCGCCGGTGGCGAGCACGGCGGTGAGGGCCGCCGCGCCGCCGTCGCCACAAGCTTCGGGGAACGCCGCAAACAGGCTCTGGCCGACGACGTTTTCGCCGTGGGCGATGACCTCCTGGTAGAGCGGGTTGGCCGTCTGGATGACGAGGTCTTTGCCCTTCAGCACGCAGACCATGTGCATGGGTTGCGCGGACAGCGCCTCGAGCAGTCCCGCGCGCTCGCGCTCCGCGGCCAACAGCTGCGCGCTCAGGGCCCGGGCCCGCTCTTCGCGGTCGCGGAGGCTGGCGGCCAGCCGGCGCACGCGCAGCTGCGTCGCCACGCGGGCCCGCAGCTCGCTGGCGTCGCAGGGCTTGCTCACGAAGTCGTTGGCGCCGGCAGCAAAGGCCTCGGCGATGTCGGCGCTCTCGGTGCGGGCCGTGAGCATGAGGATCGGCAGCGACACCTCGTCGTGGGTGGCCCGCACGAAGCGGCAGACATCGAGGCCCGAGACGCCGGGCAGGTCCCAGTCGAGCAGCAGCAGGTCGGGCACCTCACCTTGCGAGAGCTGCTCGAGCAGGCCCTCACCGTCGGGAAACGCCGACAGCGAGTGATCGCGGTCGAGCAGGCTGAGGACGCGGTCGAGCTGCACAGGGCTGTCTTCGGCGACCCAGATTTCGGCAGCTGCGTCGCCCTCGTCGCCGCCGTCGCCGCCCTGGGCAGCGGACGGTGGTGGCCCCGAGGCCGAAGGGGACAACGAA
>JBKJNL010000254.1:0-6155 GCA_046593615.1 Myxococcota bacterium
CGGCGACCCAGCGGCAGCCGTCGACGACGTGGTTTTCGTTGAGGTCGTCGAGGGTCTGGGGCTGGAGGTCGGACACGGTGGCTCCTGCATGGGTCTGCGGCGGTCGGAGTCGAAGCAGAAAACAACCCCGTGATAGGACGGAGTCGCCATGAGCGAAAGCCAAGCGTCGACGTCGTCAGCGTCTCCGGTGCACCAGCGCGGGGTTCTCGGCGACGCTCCCGGTGGGCGGCGCGGACCCTGGCTGTCACACCCCGTCGTCGACGTCGTCGTCGGCTGCGGCCTGTGCGCCCTGCCCCTGGCGCTCGTGTCTGAGCAGATCGGCGCCGACCACGCCTCCGTCGCCGTCGTCGTAGTCGCCACCCTCGCGCTGCTTTTTTCCGGCCCGCACTACGCGGCCACCCTCGCGCGCGCCTGGCGCCTGGGCGGAGCCCACCGCTCGAAGCTCATGGTCGCCTCGGCCATCGCCGCCGTCGTCGTCGTCGCCGCCCACGCCGCGCCGGTGCTCTTGCCGTGGTTGTTCACGGCGTACCTGACGTGGAGCCCCTGGCACTACGCCACCCAGAACCACGGCATCGGCCTGGTGCTGCTGGCCCGCGATCAAGCCCCGAGCACGACCCCGACGACGACGACGACAACGGCAACAACGACGACAACAACGACGACGACGAACCCGGCGGCGCCGACGCAGAACGAGCGCCGGGGTTTGAAGGTCGCCCACGTGCTGTTCGCTCTGGCGGCCATCGTCGCCACCCACGCCGGACCCCGCGAGGCGCTGGTCGTGCGGGCCGGCTGGTCGTCATCCGTCGCCGTCGTCGTTGCCAGCGCCTGCCTCGTCGTCGGCGTCGCGCTGTCGCTGGCGGTGCTCTGGCGCCTCTCGCGGCGCGGCGCGCCGACCCGCGGGCTGCTGCTGGTGCTGGCGCTGTTGTCGACGTCGCTGGTGTGGTTCGTCGTGCCGGCATTGCTGGCCCGCGGGGGCGCGCTGCTCTACGCCGGCGGCGTCGTCGCCCTGCTGCACGGCGGGCAACACCTGTGGCTGACGTGGTTCGCCAAAGGCCGCGCCGCGCACCTCGACGGCCACCCCTTCGACGGCTTCGCGTTTGCCGGCCTCGTCGTCGCCGGCGGCGTTGCGCTCTTCAGCCTGGTGCCGTGGGTGACGTCAAAGGCCCTCGGCTTCGACCTCGTCATCTCGCTGCTGACCGTGCAGGCCGTGGTCAACCTGCACCACTACGTCGTCGACGCCGACGTCTGGCGGCTGCGCGATCCGGCCGTGCGCGGGCCGCTGTTTTCGGGCCACGAACGCGGCCGACCCGAGCGCGAGCGCGTCTCGAACCGCACCGCGCTGTTGTGGAGCCTGCCCGCGGTGCTGCTGGTGTTGCTCGGCGGCGTCGACGTCCTGCAGCTGGCGGGGACGCGCGGCGATGCGCCCGAGGCCCTGGCGGTGCGGGCGGCGATCATGAACGACCACGACGCGCGGGTCTGGGTGCAATCGGCCCAGGCGGCGGTGGCCGCCGGCGACGTCGACGCCGCCCGCGCCGACCTCGGACGGGCCATCGCCCTTTCGCCGTACAACACCGATGCCCAGCGCTCGCTGGTGCGCCTGCACGTCGCCAGCGGCCGCGACGATGACGCCTGGGCCCGCCGCGCGGCGATGCCGGGCGGCCTCGCCGACGACCCCGCATCGCTGCTCCTGTTCGCCGGCGTCGCCCTGCGCCTCGACAGGCTCGACGACGCCGTCACCCTCGGACGCCAGGCGCTGACGCTCGCAGGCACGGGCCGCGGCTCCCGTGAGGCAGCGCTGGCCGAGGTCGAGGCCCGGCGCGTCGTCGGCGCCGCGCTGTTGCTGCAGCAGAAGCCGGCCGAGGCCAGGAGCGAGCTCAAACGAGGCCTCGACGACGCCCAGGCCACCCTCGGCTACGACCCTCTGTCACGGGGCCAGCTGCTCGAGCTCGGGCTCGCCCTGGCCGACGCCGACGTCGCCCTGCAGCAGGCCGATGCGGCCCTCGCGCTCTACGAGCGCTGTCTCACCGGTGCCGCCGCCGCCGACCGCCCCGACGTCGCCTTTGACGCGCTCACGGGCCGGGCCCGCGTGCTGCTGGCCCGCTCGCGCCCCAAGGAGGCCCTCGATGCATTTCAGCGGGCGTTGCGCTTCGTCGACGACGTCGATGACCCCGACGTCGTGGCCCAGGCCTGGCTCGACTACGCCGCGCTGCTGGCGCGCAGCGAGGCCCCGATGCGCGTGCGCTACGCCTGCGCGCTCAAGGCCCGCGCCGCCGCCGAAGAGCTGCCACCGGGCTCCGACCGCGAGCAACGCCTCGGCTTCATCAGCCAGGCCACGCGTTACGTCGAAGAGGTGCTCGCCCCCGACGACGCCGCCGCCGTGCGCGCCGACGTCGACGCGGCCGCCCAGGACTCCCTGCTCTTGACCTACCCCGACGACAACGACCCGAACCCCTGAGGTGAGCGATGGCCACAAAGAAGACCGCGACAAAGAAGACCGCGACAAAGAAGACGGCGACGCCAAAGCAGACGACGGCGACAAAGGCCGCGCCCGCGAAAAAGGCCGCGCCCACGAAAAAGGCGCCCGCGAAAAAGTTGGCGGCGCCGGAAAAGGCGCAGACGGCGAAGCTGCCGGCCCGATCGACGGCTTCGTCGGTGGTGAAAGAAGGGGCGCCGGCTCCGTCGTTTTCGTTGGCTGGTGATGATGGCCAGACCCACAGGCTGGCGGACCACAAAGGCACGCCGATCGTGCTGTATTTCTATCCCCGCGACGACACACCGGGATGCACGGTCGAGGCCTGCGACTTCCGCGACAACATGGCCCGCGTGAAGAGCAAGGGCGCGGTGGTCTATGGCGTCAGCCGCGACACGCTGAAGAGCCACGACAAGTTCCGCCAGAAGTTCTCGCTGAATTTTCCGCTGCTCAGCGACGAGGATCTCGCCGTGCACCGCGCCTACGGCGCCTGGGGCAAGAAGGTGATGTACGGCAAGGAGGTCGACGGCACGATCCGCTCGACGTTCTTGATCGACGGCAACGGCGTGCTCCGCAAGGCGTGGCCCCGCGTCAAGGTCGAAGGACACGTCGAAGCGGTCTTGCAGGCTCTCGATCAGCTCTGATGGTCGCCGACTTTGGACTTCGCCATCCAGAAGTCATCCAGAAGTCAGCGGGTCCGTTGTCCGCCAATGACCGTCAGAACGGGTTGTCGGACTCGCCGCCGGGGGCCACGCTCTGCATCTTCAAGGTCTGGTAGGCCGAGGTGACCTTGCGGCGCAGCTCTTCGATGCGCTGGCCGAGCATGTGCTGCGCCGAGCCTTCGGGGATGCGCCTGGGGTCGAGCTCGGACATGCGCTGTTGGTAGGCGGCGTCGATGGCTGCTTCGGCGGCTTCGAGTCCAATGCCCAGGACCTGGCGGGGCTGGCTGAGGGGCTTGAGGCGCATGTAGAGCGCAAAGATGTCTTCGCGGGCCTGGGCGTCTTCGGCGGAGTCGCTGGGCGGCGTCTCGCCGTCGTCGATGCGAATCTCCATGCTCTGTTCGCCGGTAAAGGCCTTTTCGGCGAGGTCGATGCCCTGCGTGCGCGGCTGGTCTTCGATGCTCACCAGGCGGGCGTCGGCCATGACGACGACGACCAGCGATCCCATGAACGGATCGAGTCCGACCTGTTCGAGGAACTCCTTGACGGTGCCCGCGCCGTTGATGACGTCGCTGGCCTTTGCGCCGCGGGTGAACGGTTTGAGCTTCTCGCTGGCCGCCTGCAGCGCCGGCAGCGGCACCAGGTACTTGCGCTCGATCTCGCTGCTGACGGCCATCAACGCCGGCGGCGGCAGCCGTCGACGACGTGAATCGAGGATCAGACCGAACGGGTTCACCTTGAGCAGCGGCGCCGTGTCGAGAAACGCCTTGTCTTCGATGAAGCGGTAGGTGCCCTCGAGCTGCACGGCGAGCGCGAGGACGCGGTCGCGCACCACCTCGCGCATGAAGTCGTGCATCTGCTGGCCGCTGAGCTGGCCGCCTTGCATCAGCGATCCGAGCAGCTGTCCGTCGGGCACGGACTCGATCGTGAGGTCGGGTTGCAGGAACTTCTTCTGCACCAGCTTGCGGTAGAGGCCGGCGTCGCCCTCGGGGTCGTCGGCCCACACCGGCTCGCCGCGGTAGAGGTAGGCGGTGCCGCGCGCGTCGCCGTCGTCGCAGGTCAGGCGTCCGGTCAGGTCTTGCGAGAACAAGCCCATCAACAGCGCGGCGCCGGCGCCGCCGTCGACGTCTTCGAAGTGGCCGTCGAAGAACACGTCGGCCTGTTGGCTCGTCGAAACATTGGAGGGTCGGCGGGCGTCGGGTCGCGTGAGGTCGTCGATGACGGCTTCGGGTGGCGCCAGCACGCCGGTGATCACGAGCCCCGGCTCGCCATCGCTGTCGGTCGGCGGGACGGTGAAGCCGCCGAAGCCCGCGCCCGGCGGCGCCAATCCGGGCAGGTCGAAGGGCACCGGCTCGGTCGGCGCGTTGAGCGGATCGAACGGCGGGCTCTCGGGCAGCTGTCCCGACCCGGGCCCGAGCGGCCCAGGAGCGGGGAGCCCGGGCGCTGGAAACACAGGGCGCGGTGTTCTCTGTGGGAGAGCCGGTGCCTGACCTGGCGGGTCATCCGCGGGGAGGCCGGCGGGCACGTCGACGGGCCCGCTCGACGGCATGATCGACGGCACGGTCGACGGCACGATCGATGTCGGTTCCTGGAGCAGGAATGTCGGGACGTCGACGCGCGGCACCGAGTCGAACACGCCCTCGGCGTCGGCGGTCGACGGCATGTCGAACGGGTCGAACGTCTCGGTGCTCGCATCGTGCGACAGGCCGGTGAAGCTCGGTCGCGTGGGCTCGATGTCGACGTCGACGGCGTCGCTGGCGGCGGCGGCGTCGACGCTGGCCAGCAGGTCGGTCACGATGCGCTCGACCGGGAGCGAGGCACCCAGCATCTCGATGGGCAGCTCAAGCACCTTGCGGATTTCGACGTCGTCGGAGCCGGGCTTCGGCAGCACAAAGATGAGGATGTCGGGATGCCGCTTGCGCGCCAGCTGACAGAGCCCGCGCAGAGAGAGCGTGCGGCGCCCTTCGCAGGCGAGCACGGCGCCGAAGTCGGCGCGGCCGAGCGCAGCCATGGCGGCAAAGGCATCACCGACGTCGAGGTAACGCTGGCCGCGCGCGGCCATGCTGCCGGCCAGGGCCCGGCGACGCGTGTCGTCCTCGTCGACGATCAGGATGCTGCGCTGCTGCAAACCGGTGCCTCCGCTCCCGGGGACTCTGCATTGTCGACGGGAACGTCGGCAAGCGAGCGCGCGGCTGTGACATCTCGTCCGAATCACACCGCAAGCGGGATCGATTCCGTGCTCGGCGCGGCCTCGCCGAGCGGGTCGGTTGCTCCGAAGACGCCGATCCGACAGACGCACGACGATGCGCGGCCGGAAAAAACACAAAGAGCCCTTCGTCACGACGGCCCGGCTCGCCCAGGGACGCGAACGGACCCTGACCCAGGGCGATCCGTTGCCGCTGCCCGTGCAGGCCGCCCTCGACGTCATGGCCCGCCACCGCGCCGTGCAGGAGCCCCTCGATCGCATCGCCGCCAACGTCTCGCGCGAGCGCCACCTCGGACCGCGCGAGCGCCGCGCCACCGCCGACCTCGCCTTTTCCTGGGCCCGCCACGCCGCGGCTGTCGAACAGCTCATCGACGACGCTGTGCAAAAAGAGCGGGGCCTCGGCACCCGCCGCCGCCTGCTCGATCTGTGCGCCCTGTGCCTGGCCTCCATCGCCGGCGGCGTCGACGTCGACGACCGCACCCGCGAAGCCCTGCCCGAATTCCTGCGCCAGCTGGTCGACGACGCCGTGCTCACCGGCTTGCACCTGCCCACGTCGCTGCCGCCCTGGCTCGTGCAGCGTCTCGAGCAGGCGTTCCCGGGTCAGGGTGACACCCTGGTGCGCGCCCTCGGACAGCACGCCCACCCGGTGCTCGCCGTCGACACCCAACGCATGTCCATCGACGACGTCGTGAAGACTCTGGCTGGCCTGGGGGTCAAGGGGTCACCGTCACCGACGTCGCCCACCGCCGGGCGCATCGACGAAGGCCGCCTGTCGTTGTCGCGCCTGCCCGGCGCCGTGCGCGCCACCGTGTGGCCGATG
>JBKJNL010000277.1:0-5499 GCA_046593615.1 Myxococcota bacterium
GGCGGCGGCGGTGGCTCGCGCACCGAAACCTTGACCATCACCAACCAGGGAACCGGCGCGGCGGCCCTCGAGCTCGAGAACATCTTCATGGATCGCGAGCTGGTCTTTGCCATCACCGCCGTGCGCCAGGGTGGCGAGCCGGTCACTGTCGAGGCCATCGACCCCGATTCGCCGCTGCTGGTGCCGCCGTTCTCCATCGACAACCCCCTCGCCACCGTCGAGGTCGACGTCACCTTTACGCCGTCGCGCAACGACGACTTCAACGACGCCGTCGTCATCCGGCCCGGTGGCTTGACCGCCGACCAGCGCGTCAGCGTCAACCTCTCGGGCAGCTCGCTCGGGCCGCCGCACATCGAAGTGACGACGACCGAGATGGTCTTTGGCGGACCGCTCGGCGAGGCGTTGCCGGTGGGTGCGGTCGCCTTCCAGCAGGTGACCATCAACAACCTCGGCCAGTCCGACTTGATCATCACGCCGGCCATCGGCGGCGGCGCCGCCGCGGGCGACTTCTCGGTGATGCCGCAGTTCGTGCCGCCCATCTCGGCCGGCGGTCGCGTGTTGCTCTCGGTCTTCTACAACCCGTCCGAGCCCTCCGACCCGGCCAACACGTTCTCGCCGAGCCGGGCCATCGAGGCCGCGCTCAACATCACCAGCAACGACACCGACCCCGGCACCGACGTCTTGAAGACCGTGGCCCTGCGCGGCTTCGCGGCTTCGGGCGTGCAAGACCAGGTGCTCAAGGTCGAGATGGAATTCGAAAACGCCGACAACAGCTGGGCCGGCTCCGACTTCAGAAACGTCGACCTGGCCCTTTCGTCGGTCGACGGCGCCGTCATCTGCACCAAGCCCCGCATCGACGACGCCCTGGGCAACGGCGAAGACTTCTGCCTCGATTGGAACACCGCCGGCGGCTACGGCACGGCCAACTGGCTGTCGCTCGGGGCCTTTGAAGAGCCCGAGCGCGTCGTCGTGCGCGGCATGGGTCCAAACGGCGCCAACGGCGAAGAATTCGAGGTCGAGGTCTTCTACGCCGAAGACTGCGCCAACATCCCCAGCGGCCTGCTCTCCGACATCCTCGGCATCGGCGGCACCATCCTGCTCGGCGCCCTCGGCGGCGCCATCGGCGTGCCCATCGCGGTCGACCCGTCGACGATCTCCGACACCATCGCCAACAACTGCTTCGACCACGCCTCGACGCAGGTGACGGTGCGCATCTCCCTCGACGGCGCTGTCGTGGCCTCGCCGGGCGTGCGCCTGGGCAGCAAGGGTGACCGCGCCACCATCGCCCGCCTGCGCCGCGTGACGGGCGCCTACTGCTCGCTCACCCCGGGCGTCGGCGACGCCGACCTGCAGTGTCAGTGAGCTCGACAGTGAGCTCGAGAGAGGCCACCGCCGTGATGAAGCGCGCCCTGCAGCTCGGTCCTGTCGTCGTCGCGGGACTCGTCGGTGGGCTCGTCGCTGGACTTGTGACGGCCTGCCCCGCGCCCGTCGCCGCGCCCGGCTGCGTCGGTGTGGGGTGCAAGACCGACGACCAGCCGGCCACCCCGCCGCGCCTGTTCGTCGACCCGCCGTTTGGCCTCGGCTACGACTGCGTGACCATCGGCTGCGACGGCGAACGCCGCTTGCTGGTCGAGAACCGCGGCGGCGGCACCATCCACCTGGCCCTCGCGCGCTTGAGCGTCGACAGCTCCACCGACTTCCACATCCGGCGCGCCGACGGCGGCGTGTTGCCCAGCGACGAGGCCTCGGTCGTCGCCGTCACCGCCGACACGCCTCTCGAGCTGCTGGTGCGCTACACGCCCACCGACGGCCGCGACGACGAAGGCGCCGTCTGGCTCGACTGGTACGACGGCGCCGTCGGCTACGACGCCGCGGTGCTGACCCGGGCCGAGCTGCCGCTGTCGACCCGCGCCCTCGGCGACGTGGCCGCGGCCCTCGGCGATCAACGGTTGAACTTCGGCTTCGTCCCCGTCGGCGGCTACGCCGTGCGCGACATCGTCATCAGCAACATCGGCAGCGGCGGCGTGCTCTCGGTCGGCCCCGTCACCCTCGAAGACGGCACCGTCGTCGCGCTCGGCTCGGTGTTCGTCGAAGGCAGCGCGTCGGACACGGCGGGTGCCGGCTGGGGCGAGCGCTTCGTGAACCCCGGCGAAGCCGCGCACATCCCGGTGGTGTTCCGCCCCAACGGCGAGCGCGTGTTTCAGGGCGCGCTGTTCGTGCAAACCAACGACGGTGCCAACCCGGCCTTGCGCGTCGACGTCGCTGGCACGGCGGTGTCGACGCCGGCGGCTGCGGTGTCGGTGGCGGGCCTGTCTGCGTCGGGGCCCCTCGACTTCCAGAGCCTGCGCATCGGCAACACGCGCAACATCGAGTTCCTCGTCGCGAACCACGGCGGCGTCCCGCTCATCGTGCAGGGCGCGGCCACCGGCGCCGGCCTCTCGGTGTTCCCCGCCGAGCCGCAGACCGTGGCCCCCCTCGAAGCCGCGGCCTACGTCGCCGTCTGGTCGCCGACGGTCGGCGGCGAATTCGTCGGCAGCGTCGTGCTGACCACCAACGATCCCGCGCAACCGACGGTGGTCATCGCCGCCACCGGCTTCGCCAACGCGCCGCTGTTGACGTCGTCGCCGACGGCCATCGACTTCGGCGGCCTGGTGCAGGGCTGGACCTCGGGGGCCCAGACCTTTTCGTTGAGCAACGCCGGCTCCGGCGAGCTGACGGTCAACACCATCGCCTTTGAAGAAGGCAGCTCGAGCCAGATTCGCTTCGCCGCCGTGCCGGCGCTGCCCATCAAGCTCTCGCCGGGCGACCCGCCGGTCGAGGTCTCGGTGTTCCTCGAAGGCAGCACCCTCGGCACCGCCAACGCCGTCGTCATCGTCGGCAGCGACAGCATCGACGGCGGCGCCCTCGGCATCGGCGGCACCGGCGGCGGCACCGGACAAGGCGCCGACGGCATCGCCCGCTTGAACGTCACCGGTCAGATCATCACCTGCGAGCAGGGCTGCCCGGTCGACAACGGCACGCCGTCGTGCGGCACCGGCGCCTGCGAGATCGGCGCCTGCGATGCCCGCTTCCACGACGCCGTCGAGGGCTTCGGCAGCGGCTGCGAGTGCGGCGAAGACTTCGTCAACGGCAGCAACGGCACCCGCCGCGACATCGACGGTCAATGTGACGGCCTCAACATCGGCCCCATCGGCGACGACTGCGCCTCGACGAGAGAGGTGCGGCGCTCGGGCACGCTGCACGAAGACAACGACGCCGACCTCTACTTCTTCCGCGCCACCGACGACTCCAGCTGCTTCAGCTGCGACTGCGGCTCGGACTCCTTTGATGTGCACATCCGGCTCGAGAACGCGCCGAGCGGAATGGTGGTGTGCGCCCGTCGCGCCGACGACGGCGTCGGCTGTGGCGGCGAGAACCAGCGCACCTGCAGCTCGGGCGAGATCCGCTTCGACGGCGGCAGCCAGGTGTTCGGCAACGACGACGACAGCGACATCACGGTCTGGGTCGAGTGGGGCGAGGGCGCTCCTCCGCAGTGCGGCGGCTACACGCTGGCCGTCAAGGGCAACGGCGGCTTCTGATGCCCTCAACGGCGTGATCGGCAGCCGCGACCGGCCTGGCGCGCTGTCGACGTCAGCGGCCCGCGTCGATAGAGTTTCGGCATGACGTCGATCGTGCTGCCCATTTCGCTCTCGACCGAGGTGCGCGAGCGCATCGAGGCGATGGCTGCTCGCAACCAGACGTTGGCTTCGCAATTCGTTGAGGCCGTGCTCCGAGAAGCGCTGGGCTACGACGACGACGTCAAGGCAGCCATCGAGCGCGGACTCGCCGACGTCGCTGCGGGTCGCGTCGTGGCGCACGACGAGGTCAAGGCCCGGCTGCAGGCGACCTTGGCCAAGCACGACAAAGGATGAAGATCGTCTGGTCCGAAGACGCCGCTCGCGCCTTTGACGAGGTCATCGAACAACTCGCGGTCGCGCGCGGCCACGCCCGGGCCAGTCGCCTGGTCGATGCGATTCTCGCGCACGTCTCGCACCTCGCCGATCACCCGCAGCTGGGTCGCATGGTGCCGGAGCTTGAACGTCCCGATGTTCGCGAGCTCGTGCAGGGCAAGCACCGCATCGTCTATCGCGTCGACGTCGACTGCGTTGAGATCCTGCGGGTGCTGAGGCCGAGGCAGCAGCTGCCGAGGCTTCGGCTTCCCCCCGTCGACGATTGATCACTCGAGCGATCAGTCGAGCGAGCGCGTCGGCTGCACCGTGACCCGCGTGCTCATCGCGTGGGTCGCGCCCGGCGACAGCGGCACGGTCGCCGGCCGCACGTTGGCGGCTTCGACGCAGACAAATGAGCGCCAGGCATCGCCGCCGAGGTCGGCCATGGCGGTGGCCTTGATGAGCCAGGGGTTCCACACCACCGTGGCCGTGCTGCCCTGCTTCTCGATGCGCAGCTGGCGCGCGAGGCCGGGATCGTCGATGACGACGGCAGACTTCGTGTTCAAGTAGACGCGGTCGGTCTCGCCCGTGAGCATCAACGGCTCGCGTCCCTGGTGCTTCGTCGTGCCCTTGCCCGAGGGGCCGGCGTCGACCTTGTCGATGAAGCTCGTGCCCTCGAGCCCGGTGATCTTCACTTTTTCGACGTCAGACACCGTGAGGTACGTGTGCAGCGCGGCTTCGTAGTCGAAGCTGCTGTCGTCGACGTTCTTGACCTCGAGCGTGGTGTTGAGGCTGGTGCCGAGCGAGGCCACCAGGCGGGCCTCAAAGGCGTGCGGCCAGAGGGCCAGCGTGTCGTCGTCGGAGACGAGCAGGAACGTCACTTCGACGCGGCCGTTTTCTTCGGCGGTGACGCTCTCGACGAACCACGGGCGCGTGCGCGCGAAGCCGTGGGCCGGCGAAGGCTTGCCGTTGGGGTTCGGATCGTCGCCGCGGGGGCCGAACCACGGCCAGCACACCGGGATGCCACCGCGGATCGCCTTGCCACCACCCCACAGCGTCTTTGGCGAGCAGAACAGGCCCGGCCGCGGGACGCCCCCGCCTCTGCTGTCGGGACCGGCCAACAGGGGGTTCCACGTCGCCACGTGGGCGGCGTAGGCCGAGACGCGGGCCTGACACTGTTCGTTCGCCACCTCGAGGATCGGACCGCTGCCCACAGTCGGGCCGGCGACCCAGCGGCAGCCGTCGACGACGTGGTTTTCGTTGAGGTCGTCGAGGGTCTGGGGCTGGAGGTCGGACACGGTGGCTCCTGCGTTGTCTGCGGCGGCCGGGGTCGGGGGCGGCCAAGAGCCCCGTGATAGGACGGAGGCGCCATGAGCGAAAGCCAAGCGTCGACGTCGTCAACGTCTCCGGTTCATCAGAGCGGGCTTCTCGGCGACGCTCCTGGCGGACCGCGCGGACCCTGGCTGTCGCACCCCGTCGTCGACGTCGTCGTCGGCTGCGGCCTGTGCGCCCTGCCCCTTGCGCTCGTGTCGGAGCAGATCGGCGCCGACCACGCGTCCGTCGCCGTCGT
>JBKJNL010000638.1:0-4158 GCA_046593615.1 Myxococcota bacterium
GAGGCGCCCGCACCGCCCGTTGACGGATGAGTCAACAGCCGCGACACCGGTCGCACTTCTTTTGGTGGAAAAGGCGCGTTGCGCGCCGGACCGCCGGGACCAAGTCAAGGGGCTCACCCACATGCGTTCGTCGTCGACCGTGCGGATCGCGTCGCTCTCCGTCTCTCTCCTCTTCGCCGCCTTTTCGGGCTGCAAATGCGGCGACGAGGTCGGCCAGATCCCGACCCCCGAGATCGGCATCCTCGACGAGGACGACCAGCTCCACAGCGACGCCGACCCCTGGATGACGGTGGCCTTTGGCGACGCCGACACCGGCCAGGAAGTCACCCGCACGCTGCGCGTGAAGAACGTCGGCGCCGCGCGCTTGCACATCAACCAGGTCTGTATGGTCAACGCCCCCGACGAGGCGACGGCGATGCAGGCGATCACGCCGTGCCTGAGCAACAGCGCGGCACCCTTCGTGTTCCCGCTGCTCATCGGCACCGAGCTGGCCCAAGGCGAAGTCGCCGACCTGCCGATCATCTTCCGCCCGACCGCCGGCGGGCCGCAGGCGATCTTCCTGCGCATCGGCAGCGACGCCGAGAAAGAGCCCCTCGCCGCCGTGCAGCTCACCGGCCGCGGCACCGACGGCACGCTGTGCGCCGACCCCGCCGTCGTCGACTTCGGCCGCGTCGGCGTCGGCTCGACGGCGACGGCGCAGGTCACGATCAGCAACTGCGGCGTCAAGCCGATCACGCTCGACACCTTTGCCTTTGCCAGCAACCCCGACAGCGCCTTTGGCGCCACCATCGCCGGCGCCGTCCCCGCGCCGCCCATCGGGCCCCTCGCCGAGGGCGAGAGCTTCATCCTCGACGTCAGCTTCACGCCCACACAGCCCGTGCCCTACCGCGACGCGCGCGCCGGTGACCTGCGGGCGACGACGGCGGCGCCGTTTGCCGCCATCTACGACATCGTGCTGCTCGGCACCGGCATCGAGCCCCCCGCCTGCCGCGTGAACGTCGTGCCGCAGATCGTCAACTTCGGCGGCGTCGCCAGCAACACGACGCAGACGCGCCAGGTCATCGTGCAGTCCGTCGGGCAGTGCGCGTGCACGCTCTCGCGCTTCGAAGGCCCGACGCCCGCCACCGCCGGCTTCGCGATCCCGACGCCGCCGACGCTGCCGCTGCTCTTGAAGGGCACCACCGGCTGTGAAGACGACCCCGTCGGCACCGACGCCGCCCCGTCGTCGATCTCGATCGACGTCACCTACACCTCGCCCGATCGCGCCGACCCCATCGTCGACAACGCCACCATCGCCGTCGAAACCGACGCCGTCGTCGACCCCGTCCGCACGGTGACCCTCGAAGCCAACGGCGGCGGCGCGCCCTTCTGCCAGCTCGACGTCACGCCCCGGGCCCCGGCCGGCGGCTTCAGCTCGATCAGCGCCCAGGGCCGCATCGGCCTCGTCGAATTCGGCCGCACGTCGATCCACATCGCCAAGCGCCAGCCCATCACCCTGACCAACATCGGCAACGCGCGCTGCACCGTCAGCGACGTCGTCTACGACAAACAAGAGAACACCCTCGAAAACGAATTCAGCCTGCAAGACGACAGCGGCAACGACGGCACCGCGGTCCCGTCGTTCTTCCTCGAGCCCGGCCAGTCGCGCGTGTTCCAGGCGGTGTTTGCTCCGACGCACACCGTTGAAGCCGACGGCATCTTTGGCGCGTTCTCGTTCGGCTCCTACTCGGGCTCGATCAGCGACAGCGCGATTGCTTGCGGCTTCGGCAGCCCCAACACCCGCTGCAACGGCGTCGCCTTTGTCACCGACGACGAGACCACCGACATGTCCGATACGTCGGATGTGCCGGGCCGCTTCTCGATCGGCTTCGCCGGCACGCCCGTCGAGCCCTCGGTCGACGTCATCCCGCCGGAGCTCGACTTCGGCCTCGTGACCCTCGATTGCGGCTCGCCCGAGCAGCGCACCACCATCTACAACACCGGCTCCATCGACCTCGTCGTCGGCCAGCCGACCATCGAGCCGCCGTCGAACCCCGCGGTCTTTACGGTGACGGCGACGTCGAACCCCGGTGACAGCCCGACCGACGCCACCACCGGTTGGCCGCTGACCATCCGCTCCGGTGAATCGCTCTCGGTGTCGGTGCGCTACTTCGCGCGGCAGCTCGGCGCGCAGTCGGCGCTGCTGGTGGTGCCGACCCTCGAAGACGACAACGGCACCCTGGTCGACGGACCGCCGGTCACCGTTCCGCTGCGCGGCGAGGGCACCCTCGATCGCGAGCAGACCGACATCTTTGATCAGGCCAGCGAGCCCACGGTCGACGTGCTGTTCGTCGTCGACGACTCCGCCTCCATGCAGGACAACGTCGATGAGCTCGCCAACAACTTTCCGCAGTTCTTTACGGCGTCGGGCGTGGCCAACGCCAACTTCCACCTGTCGGTGACGACGACGCTCAACGTCGAAGAGCCCTGCACCGATTTGCAGGGCGCCTGCGGCGATGACCCGATGTCGGGCTACTCAACCGCCTGCGACGGCAACGACCGCATCCTCACGCGTGCCTCCGTCGACGCCGACGGCCAGTTCCAATGCAACGCCCGCGTCTACGACGCCGCCAACGTCAACCCGCCGCGCACCGAGTCGTCCATCGAAGGCGGCTTGCGTGCGGCCTACAAATTCCTGTCGGCGCCCAACATCACGGACGCGGCCATCAACGGCGGCTTTCTGCGTGAAGAGGCCAAGCTGCACGTCATCATCGTCAGCGACGAGCTCGACTCGAGCCGCGGCCCCACCGACCTCTACATCGACTTCTTCCAGAACCTGAAGGGCTTCCGGAACTCGTCGCTCGTCAACGTCAGCGCGATCGCCAAGGACAACAACGAGGTCTGCGAACCGAACGACGACGTCGGCAGCGCCCGCTACCGCGAGGTGGTCGACGCCCTGGGCGGTCGCTTCCAGAGCATCTGCGAGACCGATTGGAGCGACACCATGCGCAACCTCGGCCTCGACTCGCTCGGCTTGCAGGTGGAGTTCTTCCTCACCCGCGCGGCCACCGCCGAGACCCTCGACGTCTGCGTGCGCGCCACGCCGGCGGCGTCGTGTGTGCGGCAGACCCAGGTCGCTGCCGCTGGCCCCAGCGGCTACTTCTACGACCCGAACACCAACTCGATCGTCTTCAACGGCTCGTCGGTGCCGCCACGCGGCTCGCGCATCGAGGTCAACTACGAGACCTTCTGCTTCGGTCAGTAGACACGAAGCAGCCCGCTCATCGCGTCCTGAAGGACGACGACGGCGCCTGACGGCGCCGTCTTTGTTCCGGCACGATCGCCCGCGGATCGGCAGCGGGAACACCGGGGTGTCGACGACGACGGCGTTGTCTGGTTGGGCTATCTACCGGGTGTGAGCACGCGCCGCGACCCTCCCGAGAAACGCCCGCCGACCCGCACCCAGGACTCGACCGCGCTGATGGAGCGGCCGACGTTCTCGGACGACCGCGGCGACGGCGCCGACGACGAACGCGACGTCTTCAGCGACGAAGACACGGCACTCGGCAGCGGGCTCAGGGCCAACGCGCTCGTCATCGGCGAAGACGGCGCGATTTCCGAGCGGCGCGGGGCGCACGGTCTCTCGGCCCAGGTCCCGCGGCGGGGAGGCGGCGACGACGCCGAAGCCCCCACGGGCCGCTTCGACCTCGCTGACCTTGACGACTTCAACCACAGCCTGCCCTCGGCGCACGTCTCCGAGCTCGACATCTCCGACCTCGATGGCGACGTCGCCGAGGGCGGAGCGCCGACGGCCATCATGCAGCTGCCGCCGGAGATGCTGGCCCACCACCAGACGCACCCGGCCCACGCCGTCGCCGACACCGACAGCTCCGACGAATCCTTTGGCGATGTCCGCCGCTGGAGCGCTGGCCCGCCCGGCGCGCGCCACGACATGCCCGTGGCCGGCGCGCCGCCGCCCAACGACGACGGCGCTTCGTCGACGGCGCCTGATGGGACGATGCCGGCGCTCGCGCTCGATGCCATTGCCGACGCCGCCGAGGGGCTGCACGACGTCGCCGACCCGCACCACCTGTCTTCGCTGTCGCCTCTGTCTCCGATGCCGATGCCGATGCCGACGTCGCCGATGTCTCCGTTGTCCACGTCGCCGATGTCGACGTC
>JBKJNL010000183.1:0-6206 GCA_046593615.1 Myxococcota bacterium
AAAGACCTGCGCGGGCGAGACGCCGGCCAGCTCGCCGGTGGTCACCTGCGTGACCAGCACCGGCGCGCGCGGGTCGGTGGCGTCGACGACGGCGATGCCGCTGTCGACACCGGCGACGTAGACGAAGGGTGCCTGCCAGAAGGTCCACCAGTCGCCGGAGTAGTCGCCCTTGGTGATGCCCGGGAGGTCGAAGTCGCTGAGCAGCTCGATGTCGAAGGGGTCGGTGACGTCCCAGAATTGGATGCCTTCGATGCCCTGCGCGCACAGCACGAGCGCGTCGCCGACCCAGGCCAGCGTGAAGCCGTGGGCCTCGCGCAAGCCGTGCGTGTCGACGTCGTCCCAGGCGACGACCCGCGCCGGCGCTGTGGGGTCGGAGACGTCCCAGAATTCGATGCCGCCGTCGTCGACGTCGCCGCCGCCGTCGCTCGAGTAGATGACCATCAGGTAACCCTGCACGAGCGCGACGTTGCCGTGGCCGCCGGGGGACTCGATGAACCCGACGGGCTTCATCACTTCGTCAGCGCTCCAGGCGCGGTTGCCGAGGCCGGGGCCCACAGCGTGGGCCGCGCCAGCGGCGAATGTGGCCAGCGCGACGAGCGACGAAAACAGAGCACGCATGCGTTCGCTTAGGTCGCCGCCGTCGACGACGGAATGGGTCGTCGACGACGCAGCGGGTCAAGGGCGGCACCCGTCACCGGGGCAGCCGCACACTCAGCGGGGAGGCGACGGTGTCGTCAACGCCAGCTGGCCGCGCTCAAGCTGCCGGATCATGTCGTCGGCATCGAAGGGGTTCACCGTCGCGGCCAACTTGCCGAGCCAGCGCACGCCGTCGCGCGCGTCTTTGAAACACTCGGTCTTCACCGCGGTCTTGCGCACCAGCAGCACCCCGGCCGTGACCGAGCGGATGACGGAGCCGCCGAACCCTTCGGCTTCGATGGCGACGGCGGCGGCGACGAAGCGGGCGTCGTGGCGCTCGAAGTGTTTGAGCGCGGCGTCGCGGACCGCCGGATCGTTCTTGCGCACGCCGGCGAGGTGCGGCGCGCGCTGCACGTAGAACAGCTTCCGGCCTTCGCCGTAGGTCGTGACCATGCGGGCAATGGCGTTGTCGGCGAAGAGCAAGGGCTCGACGGAGTCGTGGGTGCGCCACACGACCTGGATCACCGGCCCGTAGGTGCACACCGCGCCCTTGGCAGTGTCGAGGTGGACCACCAGCTCTTCGCTCATCTGCTTCCTCATCGCCTTTCGGTGGCCGCACAGCCCGCCGCTCAGGGGCCCCGGGAACTCGCGTGTCGCCCCGTGTTCGTCAATCGTCGAGGTGCCAGTCGCGCACGAGGCCGGCCGGGATGCGGAACCCGGCCTGCTTGCCTTCGCGCTGCACGTCGATGAGGCCAATCATGAGCCGCTGCGCCAGGTGCAGCACGAAGCGTTGCACGCGGTGGTCGTCGTCACCGGTGCCGGCGCCGATGAGGTCGTCGAGGACGGCTCCGGCGTCGAGGACCATCGTCAACAGCGGTGCCTCCTTCAACGACAACAGCGCCGGCGTCTTGGGCGGCGTGAAGAAACGGATCAGGGCCTCGGGCAGGTCGTCGAGCAGCGCCCCCGGCAGGAAGCTCTCGATGCAGCGCACGAGATCCTCGCCGAGCAGGCGACCCTGCTCGCTGGGCTGCCATTGGTCATCGCGGATGGCCTGCATCAAAGCCCGCCCGTCGGCGACGTCGACCGGCAGCACCGTGGGCACGACGCCGAGGTAGTGGCCGACCACCTTCCACAGGTGCAGGAACGCGTCGGCGTCGTCGTCGTCAACGCTGACGCCGGCGGTCTGGAGCGCGTCGAGCAGGACGACGCTGAACGTCATGAGCGTGCCGGCGTAGTCCTCCTGGTTGATGGGCAGGCCGAGGGCGCCGTCGTCCCACTCGCCCTTCAGCAACACGAGATGGCGAACGGTCGCGTGCATCAGCCGGATCTTCTGCGCGGCGCGCAGCCCGCGACCGCCCGGAGCGAGCCCGCCTTCGACGGAGACGTCGAACAGGAACTGCGCGGTCTCGAGGATGCGGCGGTAGACGTGCCGGGTCATGCCCTGCGTCTGGGTCAGCACGCGGGCACCGTTGGCGGCGCAGTAGGCCTGGGGCAGCGACGAGCACAAGAGCCCCGCGGCCATGAGCCAGCCGTGCCGCGTGAACAGCTTCTGACCGCGCAAGATGAGCGCCGGGTCGGCCCAAGACGGCAGCGGCGCCGTGTCGTCGAAGTAGCGGCGGGCCAGCGCCGGCAACCCGGGCGGGATGGCGTCGTCGGTGGTCACGAGTGCCGCCATGGTCTGGCGCAGCGCGCTCTGCGCGCCGGAGGCGTAGACCTCGCGGATGACGTCGTCGGCCAGCCGATCGCCGACCCGCCGCAGGGCGCGCAGGCGATCGCGCTCCCACGGCGTCTTGGTCGCCCGCAGCGTCGTCGTCGCGGTCGTCGTCGTCGCAAACAGCGGCGCCAGGCGCCGCTCGGCTTCGACTTTCGACAGGTGGTTGCGATGGGCGCGGACCTTGGCCAGGGCCTCGACGGGGCGGTACCAGGCGTCGCCTTCGAACTCGTAGTAGGTCGAGTGCGGCTCGTAGATTTGCAGCCACTTCGCGTTCGGCCAGCTGCCGTCGGGACTCTGCGCCGCGACAAGGTAGGCGACGGCTCTGTCGACGGCGGGGTGGTCGCCGAGGCCGGCGTCGACCAACGCCGTCAGCGCGATGCCGGTGAGCGGCGGCATGCTCGGGCTCTTGAGCTGCAGCGCCGGATTCTCAAAGGCCGCCGGCGTCTCGCCCCAGCCGCCATCGTCGTTTTGCTTCAAGAGCAACCAGTTGATTGCCCGTTTGACCCACGGCTTCTCCATGTCGAAGCCGCAGTCGCCGAGGCCGCTGAGCACGCACGAGGTGGCTGCGACGTAGCCGACCAACCAGCGGGCCCAGAACGATCCGTCGGGGCATTGGCGCTCTTCGAGGAACCGGGCCGCCCGCTGCACCTCGCCCGACGACGTCGAGAACCCGCACGCGCCGAGGCCCTGCAGCACGCGGCCGGTGAGGCCTTCGACGGGGACTTCCCTCAGCTCGAGCGGGGGGTCGATGAAGAGCTTGAGCGAATCGACCAGGTTCTTCGGGATGCCGATGGGCTTCTGCCACAGCGGCCCCGGGCCCTTGGAGCCGAGGTTCCAGACGAAGCCGGCCCAGCCGCCGTCGTCGCTCTGCATGTCGAGGAGGTTCTGCAGACCGAGATCGACGGCGTCTTGCACGCGCTGCTGGCGGGCATCGTCGAGACGCGTGAGTGCGTCGCGATCGAGGGCCAGACCGAGCGCGCTCAAGACCGTGCCGGTGTCGTCGGTGTCGGGGAGGATCAAGTTGTCTTCTTCGAAGCCCCAGCCACCGGCGCGGTGGGCGTCTTTGCGGCGCAGGTTCACCACCGGCATCTCGAGCTTCGACTGGCTCCAGCAGAGGTAGTCGAGGCCGTCTTTGACGACGTCATCGGCGCGGCTGACGCCGGCCTTCAGCAGGGCCCGCACGGCCAACGCGGTGGTCCAGTTCTCGTTGGTAAAGGCCCGCAGGTGGAGCTTGTTGCCCTCCCAGACCTTGAGCTTGTTGAACCATTGCAGCGCCGAGAACACCGACGTGCTCTCGGGGCTGCGCCCAAAGGCGAACAGCGTGGCGATGGCCTGATCGGTTTGCACCGTGGTGCCATTGTTGTTGCCGTTGGGGTTCAACCAACTCTCGATGAACGCCGCCGACCTGTCGGCTTCTTTGGCGTGCACCCAGCGCAGCGGCAGCGGCGACGGCGACCTCTGTTCGCGCAGGAAGCGGGTGACGCCAGCCAGGAACAAGAAGCCCTCGAGCACGCCGGCGTTCAGCTTCTTCAGCATCTCGTCGACGACGGGCGGCAGCAGCATGAAGGCCAGGTGCGGGTCGGGCAGAGCGAACGGATCGACGAGCCCGACCATCGCCAGGTAGACCGCGGTGACGTCGCCGGCGTCGTAGAGGCGGGCGATGACGGCGTCGAAGCCGCCCTTGCGTTCGACATAGGCGAGGGCAGCGGCGCGGACGCTTGCCTGCTCATCGAGGTTGGCGACGCGCAGCGCGGCATAGGCGAGGGCGGTGGCGCACAGGTCGCCGCCCTCGGCGTGGGGATACGCGGGGAAGGATCCGTCGTCGCGTTGCAACGTCGCCAGGTAGCGCGCGGTGCCCCGGGCCTCGACGAGGGGCACCCGCTTGATGAAGGCCAGCGTCACCAGGTGCAGGGCGCTGGTGCGGGGCTCGAAGTGCTCCATCGCCAGCCAGGCGCCGCTCGGCAGCTGCTTCGACTTCACGAACACGACGCCGCGCTCGATGGCCACGTCGACGTCGCCACCGCCTCGGGTGCGCGTGTCGCGCTCGACGCTGGCCCGGCCCTGGATCGGTCTTCCTTCAAACATCTGCTGCACCCCCGCGCGGGCGCGGGGATAGCAGAAGAACGACGCCGACCGCGACCGCGGCTTCGCGCACCGGCCTACTTGATGCGGCGCAGCGTCGGCGGTCGCGTCGTGGGCGGCGGCGGCTCGTCGTCGTCTTTGACGACGTGGCCGCGGGCCTGGGCCGGCAGCAGCGCCTTGAGCTCTTCGGGCATCGAGTCGGGCCACACCATGCGTTCGCCGTCGGCGTGGGAGTGCATGCCGTAGATGGCCGTCCAGGGGACGTCGACAAAGAAGGGCGTGCCCTGGAAGCTCAAGGAGCAGCGGACGCCGTCGTCGTCGTAGAAGAAGTCGTGGATGCCGAACTTGTGGCTGAAGTTCAGGTTCAGGTTCAGCTCGCCAGAGAAGCGCGACGGCACGCGGGCGTTGTCTTTGCGGGCGTCGATGGTGACCATGACCATGCCGCGCTCGATCAGGCGCGAGAACATGCGCAGCTTCTCGGGTCGATCGGCGGCGAGCTCCGACGACGACGGCGGCGACAGCAGCACGGGCTGCTTCGGCTTGGCCTTTCTGGCGGCGAAGTCGACGCGGACCACGTTGCCGACCGGTGCCGGTTCCGCGGGGTCCAGGTCGTTGTCGTCGTCAGTCATCGGCCTGCCTCTCTGCTCTCGGTGCGTCGCCCACGTGGGGCGCCTGCGTGCTTGTCGTGCCGTTCAGGGCGTGTATCTTTTCGAAAGGTTCGCCAATGGGGGCGACCTGGTCTCGACGGGGGAACGAAGCGCCAGACAGCACGCCGCGGATCCCGATTTGCGCGTCAAAACGATCGGGAAAAACAAAAAAGCCAACGACAACGTTGAGCTCGCTCTCGCAGCCTGAGTAAGGCCTAGAGAACGCACTGGCCCCAGGTCTGCTCCTGCGAGGGGATCCCAGTGAACCTGATGGAGCTGGCTTGCATCTGCCTCAGCCCGAGATGTGAGTGAGAAAATGGGTCGGGACTCAATACAGTAGTCCGTCTACAGACGATTGGATTGAGTATAAATTGTAGACTAAGCGTGTAGCGGTCTGTCGACGACTTCTTTCGGACGCGGGTTCGATTCCCGCCGCCTCCACCAAAACCGGATTCGCTGGCATCCAGCGAAGTCCAACAAACCCCCGGAAAGCCGGGGGTTTTCTCTTTTCGGCGTCCTGACACGGCCGGAGCGGTCCAGTGGAATCCGGGCCGCGGTGGGGGCATGCTTGGGGGCACAGGGCCTTGGGGGCACGCCGATGCCCCCACAGATGCCCGGACCCGAGGGAGACGCGCATGCCGCTCACCGACCGCGCCATCAAATCCGCCAAGCCCGCGGCCAAGGCCCGCCGGCTCTGGGATGAGCGCGGGCTCTACCTTGAGGTCTCCCCCGCCGGCGGCAAGCTCTGGCGCTTCAAATACAGACGGGCGGGCAAGGAGAAGCGTCTGGCGTTCGGCGCCTACCCCGACGTGAGCTTGAAAGACGCCCGCGAGCGCTGCGACGCCGCCCGGACCTCGTTGGCGAAGGACATCGACCCCGGTGAACTCGGCAAGGCCGACAAGGCCACCCGCTCGGGATCGGGCTCGTTCGAGGCCGTCGCCCGCGAGTGGCACACGAAGGACAAGGACTCGTGGGTGAAGACCCACGCCGACACGACGCTGCGCCGCCTCGAGGCCAACATCTTTCCCTGGATGGGCGCGAAGCACGTCGATGACGTCCAGCCGCCCGAGCTGATCGCTGCGCTTCGCCGGGTCGAGGCCCGCGGCGCCCTCGAGACCGCCCACCGC
>JBKJNL010000695.1:0-3076 GCA_046593615.1 Myxococcota bacterium
CGTCACCGGCCTGCCGAGGAGCGCGGCGCCCTACGCCAGCGAGCACAGCACGCGCAGCGCCGGACTTTCGTTTCGCGTGCCCGTGGTGCCGGTCGACCAGGGCAGCGCCGATCCGGCGCTCTACCTCGTCGACGTCGACGGCAGCGCCGTCCATGTCTTTGATTGGCTGGCGCCGGGATTCGTCAACTTCCGCGACGCCCGCCTCGGCGCTGACGACTCGCTCTACGTCCTGCAATCAGCGGGCGATGATGACCTCGTGGTGCGGCTGTTGCCCGACCGCGGTGGCTCCGACGTCGTCTACCGGGCCGGACGCGACCGCGGCGTGCAGCCCAGCACGCTCCTCACGGGGCCCTGACGTCATCGCGGTGCTCGTGACAGCAGGCCGCCGTCGCGGGTGATGAGTTGCTGGTGGCCCGCCGGCGTCGTCTCGAGGCGGCCCGGGATCACCGGGAACGTGGTGTCGGCGTCGACGACGGCGCCGTCGACGATCTGGACGAGCCTCGGGCCATCGACGCCGACGGCGCCGTCGCCGCCTTCAAGGAGCGCGGCCCGTTCCGCCAGCACGATGCCGGCCTCGCCGAGCGAGATCGAACGCAGGTCGTCGTCGCCGCGGAAGCGCGCGGCGCGCAGGAAGTCGTCGACCACGACGACGCTGCCGTCGACGTCGCGGGCAATCCAGGCGGCGTCGGCCACGACCGGGATGACCTCGGCGGCCGTGGCGCGCGCGCGCACCAGCAAGCTGGCCTCGCGGTTGATGTCGCTGAATCCCGCCGCGACGACGCCGTCATCGAGGCGCGCGAGCGCGAAGAGCCCCAGCACCGGAGCACCGTCGGCGACGACATCGACGAAGCCCGCGGCGTCTTTGTGGCGCAGCGCGGGAAACGTGACCCAGACGTCGTCGTCGCTGCGGGCGACGATGGCGCCGCCGAGGCCGGGGAAGCGTTCGACCTCGACGCCGGCGCCGTCGAGGTGGACGAGCACGCCTCCTCCGGTCGGCGTGCTGGTGGTGAGCCAGACGTCTCCGTCGTCGGCGACGTCGAGACTGTCGATGCTCGTCAGCGCAGGCGAAAACGGCAGGAAGGAGTTGCCGTCGAAGCGCAGCAGATCGCCGAACCCCACAGCGACGCCGTCGTCGGCAGCCCGCAGAAACAAGCGATCGATGGGCGCGTCGGCGACCGCGACGCTGTAGCCGTCGGCTTCGCTGTAGCGCAGCAGGCGCTGGTCGATCAGCAAGAACACCGCGTCGTCGACGACGTCGGCATCGGCGACCGAGCCGGCGGGGATCGGGGCGCGGTGCTCGACACCTCCGCGCACGTGCACCAGCGCGTCGCGCTCCACGCGCCAATGATCGGCGCGCGAGCTGCCGACGTAGCGGACCACCTCGGCGGCGACGACGTTGTCGACGTCGTCGGCGTCGATGCGCCCCTCGAGGCCGAAGCCGAGCGGCATGCGCACCTCGTCACCGAGGCTCCACATCGGGGCGACGGTGCCAATGCTGACGACGTCGAAGCCGCCGTCTTCGCGCACCCGCACCACGCCTTGCGATCCGAGCACCCACACCTCGCCACCACCCGGACAAACCACCTCGGTGGGCCGGTTGGGCAGCGTGAGCCGGCGGACGATTCCCGTCGGTGACAGCTGCACCAGGCGCGCCGTCGCGCGCTCGATTCCCCACACGCTGTCGCCGGCGGCGCAGCCGGCGCTGATGACGTTGTCGGTGATGGTCATCGTCCCGTTTCGCCAATGGCCGGTGCGCGTCCCGCCGAGCAACCAGGCTTCGTCGGCAGAGACCGCGACGATGTCGTCGGCACCCAGATCGATGCGGTCGTCGACGACGATCCAGCCATCGGTGGTCCTGCGCCACAGCGCGCCGTTGCCCCGCAGCGCCCAGGCCGCGGTGCCGCCCGCGACATCGACAGCGCTGACCGCGCGGAAGGGCTGGCCGTTTCGGGCCACCGGTGTGACCTCGACGTCGAAGTCGTCGACGTTCTGCCGGAACAGCCGGGCGCCGGCAGCGGCGGCGAAGAGCGCGTCGCCGTCCATGAGGAGGTGGAACGGGCCGCGCGCCTGCTCGAACGGCTCGCCGATGGCCAGCGGGGTGAAACCGGTGCCGTCGAACCGACGCGCACCGCGGCTGTCGAGAATGACGACGTCGTTGGCTGCGCGCGCCACCAGCTCCACGTCGTCGCTGGCGAACGAGAGCGGCGACACCGGACCGAAGCTCTCGCGGACGAGCTGGCCGCCGATCACGCCGAACAGCTCTCCGTCGACGTCGGAGAACGCGATGTCGCGTGTGCTGCGCGATGTGAAGCGGGGCACGCTGACGAAGCCCAGGAGCCCGCCGCGGCGCACGGCGTCGGTGCCGCCGACGATGGCCCGGCCGCGGGCGTCGACGTGGACGGCGGAGAGGTCCGCGGTGACGCCGGCATCGACGTCGCGCCAGGCGGTGCCGTCGAAGTGGCGCACGCGGCCGGCGCCGCCAACGGCCCAGACGTTGTTGGCTTCTCCGCCGGCGATCGCGACGAGGTCGACGTCGGTGTCGACCACGCTCCAGCCGACGCCGTCGAAGTGGGCCACGTCGCGTCCGACGGCCCAGATGTCGTCGGCGCCGCTGCCCCACAGGGCCTGGACGGCGGCGCCGCGACCATCGACCTCGAGGCGCTCGGTGGTGAAGCGCGCGCCGTCGAAGGTGGCCACGCCGCTGCCGGCCACGAACCAGGCCCGGCCATCGAACCCGACGACGTCGTCAAAGGCGACGTGGTCGACCACCGGCGTCTCGAAGCACCAGGCGCCGAAGCAGGCGTCGCGGCAATCGCCGTCGTCGCCGTCGGTGTCGCCGTCGCAGTCGTCATCGACACCGTTGCCGCACAGCTCGATGTCGGCCGGGGAAACCGCCGCATCTCCGTCGTCGCAGTCGGCGGGGCAATCGAAGCCGTCGTCGTCGACGTCGCGGTGGTCGACGACGTAGACGCAGGCGTCGTCGAGGCAGCGGGCCTCGAAGCAGGCGACGACCGCGCAATCGGCGGAGACGACGCAGCCAAGCTCGCCTTTGCCTTCGCCTTCGCCTTCGCCTTCG
>JBKJNL010000743.1:0-3866 GCA_046593615.1 Myxococcota bacterium
TACGTCGACAAAGGCACGATGGCGGTCATCGGCAGAAACGAAGCCGTGGCCCGCGTCGGCTTCGGCCTCAACTGGAGCTTCGGCGGCGTCCTCGCCTGGCTCGCCTGGCTCTTCATCCACGTCGCGTTTCTGGTCGGCTTCGAGAACAAGCTGCTCGTGCTCTTGCAGTGGGCCAACCACTACCTGACCCGGCACCGCGGCGCGCGGCTCATCACCAACAGCAGCGACGGCACCGTCGGCATCTGACCGCCAAAAAAAAAAACGACGTCGTCAGACCCGGCGACGGACGAACCCGGTCAGCGCCAAAGCGCGAGGGCTTCGCCAAAGGCGGCGTCGGTGGCCGCGGGGTCGAAGCGCGGGCCCACATCGCGGGCAAAGGCGTGCTCGGCGTCGTAGAGGCGGGCTTCCCAACGAACGTTGGCGTCGTCGAGGGCGCGGTGGATTTTTGCGCGGCCTTCTTTGGGGATGTGCGGATCGTTGCGTCCCCAGACGAGCAGCAGGTTGCCGGTGATGTCTTTGGCGTGGGCGAGCGAGTCGACGGCGATGCCACCGAGGCGGTCGCTGTGGAGGCCGGTGCCGTAGAAGCAGACTGTGGCCCGAACCCGGGTGGCGACGTCGACGTCACAGGCCGCGCGAAAGGCGAGGTGGCCGCCGTAGCAGAAGCCAGAGGCGTAGACGTCGTCGCCGACGAAGCTCTGCTGTTTCATGTGCGTGATGACGGCGCGGCGGTCTTCGTCGGCGCCCGCTCCATCTGACGTGCCGTCGCCTTTTTCGGCGGCGTCGAGCGCCAGCTGTCGATCGCGGTCGAAGTCGAGCACGGTGCCGGGCGGGAGAGAGCGGGCCCAGGGCTCGGGGCTGACGACGACGAAGCCGTGGCCGGCGAAGCGCCGCATGACCCGCAGGTGGGCGTCGGAATTGCCAAAGATGTCGGCGAAGCACAGCAACAGCGGAAAGCGCCCGCTGGAGCCGGCGGGCCGCGCCACCGCGCAGCGGAGGGTCGATGCTTTACCGACGACGTCGATCTCGTGGTTCTGGACGTTCAAGGTCTGACCTCACGCAATTGCAGCAGGAGCCGATCGAGGAAGGGCACCTGGTCGACGTGCAGCACCTTGCGGGCCTCGTCGATGGGCAACAGCTCGCAGCGGTCGATCTCCCACGAGGCGCAGCGCAGCACGGCGTCGTCGGGCAAGGGCGCCGCGAACGCGAACACGCGCTTGCGGCTTTTCAGGTAGTCGATGTGCCCGAGCGCATGGACCGGTCCGGCGACGACGATGCCGGTCTCTTCGCGCACCTCGCGGCGGGCGGTGTGCTCGAGGTCTTCGCCGTCGTCGGGCTCGCCCTTGGGCAGGCTCCAGGCGGCCTTTTTGTTGTACGGCCCCGAGGCGTGGACGAGGACGACGCTGACGCCGGCTGCCGACGTCTTGTGCAGCAGGAGCCCCGCCGACTGCTTCACGTGAAGCGCACCGAGCAGCGGCCGACGCCCGAGACGCTGCTGCCGACCTGCAGCTCGATGACGTCGCCCTGCTCGACGGGCACGACGGGACACAACGCGCCCGACAGCACGACGTCGCCGGCGCGCAGCGGGGTGCCGGCGCGGGCCAGGGTGCGGGCCAGCCAGGCCACGGCGTTCACGGGATTGCCCAGGCACGCCGCCCCCGCGCCCGACGACGCCACGCGGCCGTTCTTTTTCAACGAGCAGCCGAGCAGCGGCAGGTCGAGGCCGGTCAACGACCGCTTCGTCGACGAGACGACGAAGCGGGCCGAGCTGGCGTTGTCGGCGACGGTGTCGGGCAGCGTGAGCTTCCAGTCTTTGACGCGCGAGTCGATGATCTCGATGGCCGCGCTGACCCAGTCGGTGGCGGCGACGACATCGACGACGGTGCACGAGGTGCGATCGAGATCGCGGTCGAGCACAAAGGCGACCTCGCCTTCGACGCGCGGTTGCAAGAGCGACGAGCGCAAACAGACGCCGCCGTCGTCGACGATCATGTCGTCGAGCAGCGCGCCGAAGTCGGGCTCGCTGACCTTCAGCCAATCCATCACCGCCTGCGAGGTGATGCCGACCTTGCGACCCACGAGGCGCGCGCCCTGGGCCAGGCGGCGCTGCACGTTGATCTGCTGGATGGCGTAGGCGTCGTCGACCGACAGCGCGATCTGGTCGCTCGGCTTGTCGATGGCGATGCGCTCGCGTTCGGCGGTCCACAGGGCGTCGGCGATGTCGTGCAGGCTCATGGCTGGCCCGACGAATTTGAAGACGAAGACGAAGACGAAGACGGCACGAGGGCCACGGCCTTCATCTCCACCAGCAGGTTCGGGTGCGGCAGCTGGTGGACGGCGACGGTGGTGCGCGCGGGTGCGGTGCGCTTGTCGGTGTAGCGGGCGTTCCACTCGTCGTTCATGCCGGCGTAGTCCTTCATGTCGACCAGGAAGACGGTCATGTCGACGACGTCGTGCAAGCCGCAGCCGGCGGCGCGCAAGATGGCTTCGATGTTGTTGAGCACGGCGCGGGTCTGCAGGCGGATGTCTTTGTCGACGCGGCCGTCGGCGTCGACGGTGACGCCGTCCCAGCTGTTGTCGGGACGACGCGAAGAGATGCCGGAGACATAGACGGTCGAGCCGACGATGCGGCCATGGGGATAGCGGGCCAGCGCCGCGGCGCGGTCGTCGAGGAGGATCGGCTCGTTGCGCATGGCGGTCTCGTCGGCGTTTCGCAGGGTGGGACGCGTCGGCTATCACGTTGTCCCATGAACGGGACCGCGAACGGGCCGAGGCGCCTGCCCCAGCTCGACCTGCCGAGCCTGCGCAAGCGCGAGCAAAAGCCGGCGCCGCGCTGGCAGGTGCTGTGGAACCCCGACGGCGCTTTCGTCTCGGCGGTGCTGCGCCCGCGCCTGCTGCTCTCTCTCGTCGTCGTCGCGTTCTTCGCGGTGCTGCCGCCGGCGGCCTACCTGCTGAACGCCGCGCGCAGCGAGGGCGTGAAGACGCTGTTGCTCGACGAGATGCGCAAGAACGGCCGGCTCGCGAAGCTGCAGGGCGAGCAGCGCGCCAACCTCGAAAAGGTGATGGTGCCGGTGATGACGGCGGCGTTGCCGGTCGGCGCCATCGCCAAGCGCGAGCTGTGGGTGTTGTTCTGCGCGACGGTGTGCATGGCCTTTTTGCGCGGTACACGACCGCAGCTGACCTTCCCCGTCGTCGTCGCCGTCGCCGCCGCCGGCGCCGCGCCGCTGTTCGTCCACGACGTCCTCAGCGCGGCCGCGTTCTCGGCGTTCGACCTGCATGGCATCGACCCGCAGAACCCGGTGGCGAGCAACCCGGCGGCCTGGCTGTTCTCCGGCAAAGAGACCCGCACGCCGCTCGCTGCGCTGTTGCGCAACGTCGACTTCTTTGAGCTCTGGGCCTGCGCCTGGATCGCCGGCGGCCTCACCCGCGCAGCCGGTGGCCGCACATCGCTGCCCACCGTCGTCGTCTTTGGCGGCCACCTGGCGATGACCCTGAAGGACGTCGCGTCGGCGGCCGCGGTCACTGCCAGCAGCTGAGCGAGCTGAGCGAGCTGAGCGAGCTGAGCGAGCTGCTCCTCCCCGCTTCCGCAGCGGCTGATCCTTCGTCACATCATTTCCCTCTCTTCCCCTCTTCCGCAGCGGCCTTTCCGACCGGGGAGTGACGACGTCAAAGCCGCGCCCGCGGAAGAGGGGTCGGGGGAGATGGCTGTTGGAGCGGTCACGAAATTCCGGGATGGCCATGCTCCTGATCCCGAAGGATGCCGGCTCATTCGTCGTCGCGCGCGATCAGCCATCTCCCCCGACCCCCTCTTCCGCGGGCGCGGTCGTGACGACGTCGAACACCGAACATTCAGGCCGCGGCGGTTGAGG
>JBKJNL010000793.1:0-4774 GCA_046593615.1 Myxococcota bacterium
GACCGCATGCTCGACATGGGCTTCAAAGAAGCCATCGACGACGTCGTCGGCCAGACCTTTCGCAAGGGGACCGGGCCTGTGTCGCGCCAGACCTTGTTGTTTTCGGCGACGTGGCCCGACGAGATCCGGGCGCTGAGCGCCAGCCTGCAGCGCGACCCGATCGTCGTCACCGTCGACACCCAGAAGCCCACCGAGGTCGACGAGCGCCTCTACGAAGTGAACCCCGACGACAAGCTCGACGCGCTGGCCGCGCTGCTGCTCGAGCACCGGCCGAGCTCGGCGCTGGTGTTCTGCACGACGAGGAACGACGTCAGAGACGTCACCGCCGACCTCGCGCGCCGCGGCTTCTCGGCCCTGGCCCTGCACGGCGAGCTCGAGCAGCGCGAGCGCGACGAGGTCTTGTTGCGCTTCGCCCACGGCAGCTGCTCGGTGCTCGTGGCCACCGACGTCGCCGCCCGCGGCCTCGACATCCAGGGCCTGGCCGCCGTCATCAGCTACGAGCTGCCGCCCGACCCCGACCTGCACGTGCACCGCACCGGCCGCACCGGCCGCGCCGGCCAGAGCGGCCTGTCGCTGGTGCTGGTGGCGGCGCGCGAGCGCACCCGTCTGGTGGCCATCGAAGAGCGCCGCGGGCCGATGACAAAGGCGACGCTGCCGCCGCTGCGGGGGGCCCTCACCGACGCGCTCTCGACGACGAAGCCGCCGCCGCCGGCCATGGTGACCCTGTGCATCGACGGCGGCAAAGACGACAAGCTGCGCAAAGGCGACGTGCTCGGGGCGCTGACCGGCGACGTCGGCCTCGACGGTGACGACGTCGGCAAGATCGAGATCGGCAGCCGCAGCAGCTGGGTGTCGGTGAAGCGCGGCAAGGCCGACGCGGCCCTGGCCGGCCTCAAGCAGAAGAAGATCAAGGGCAAGACGTTCCGGGTGCGGGCCCTCTAACCGATCGGCGCCAGACGCAGCAGCAGCCGCTCGGCGCTCGGCAGCAACGGTCCGAGCGACGCCCGGTGGCGCTGCACCTCGTCGCGCAGCTGCTCCGTCGTCGACGCCGGCACCGGTCGGCCCACCGCTGTCGTGCACACCGCCGCCGCCAACAACAACAACGTCGCCGGCAGCGCGATGCTCGGTGGACAGTTCCGCAACAGTGTCCCCGCTTCGTCAAAGGCGGCGTCTTCGTGCCACAGCTGGTCGGGCCGCAGCCGTCCGGTGGCCACCAGCAGGAGCGCGTGCACATCGGCGAGGGCGCCGACGTAGCGGTCGTCGACGTCGTGGGCCCGCGGCGTCGTCGACGTCGTGCCCGGCTTCTGCGGCTGCTTCTCGATGCCCAGGCGCGTGCCGACCGCGCGCAACAGCGGTTGGATGACGCCGGCGAGGCCTTCTTTGCCGCCGTCGACGCGCAGCGGCGCGCCGCCCTGCTGCAGGTCGTGGACCTCGAGGATCACGCGCAGGCCGTCTTTGCCGTCGACGCTCTCTTGCAGGGTGCCGCTGATCACCAGGCGCGGCGCGGGGTCGCGCGGGACAAACGGCAGCAGCGACACGAGCTCCCAGGGTCGGGTGGCGACCCAGAAGCCGACGTCGCCGACGACGGGGCTGACGACGGTGGCGGGCAGACCGAGGCGGGCCGACAGCTGCTCGGCGAGGGCCAGCGCCAGGCCGCGGCACAGGCGCCCCGTCGGTGTCTGCGCGCCGACGGCGCCGTCGCGCAAAGCGGGGGCGCCGGCGACCTCGTCGGCGAGGACAAAGACGGCGACCGACGGCAGCGACGCCGACGTCGGCGGCACGAGCGTCGCGGCATCTTTCAAGACCGCGGCCCACACCGGGCCCGTGAGCGGGATGGCGGTGACGTCGTCGACGGCCGCGCCTCGGTCTTCTCGGATCCAGTCTCGCGCAGCGCGCGCGTGGGCTTCGGCGAGGGCCTGCAGTCCCGGTCCGGCGGCGGCGACGGCGGCGCGGGCCTCGGCTTCGGCGGCGCTGCCGCGGGTGTCGTCGACGATGCGGGCCAGCAGCGCGCGGGCGGTGGCTTCGTCGCCGTCGTCGCCGCGCTGGATGTGCCACAGCGCCAACAACCCACGCGCCCGCCAGGCTTTCGGCAGCGCCGAAAGCTCGGTCAGGAGCGCGCGAGCTCCGACCGCGCCAGTGCCAGCGCTGGCTTTTCTGGTGCTGCCGGTGGTGCCGCCGACCGTGCTGCCCGGACCGCCGACGGGGCCAAACGGGCCCGCGGTGGCCAGGCGATCGGCCAGGGCCACCGCCCACATCAGCCCGGGGTGCAGGTCGGGATCGCGCAACAGCGCCGAGCGGGCCAGGGCCAGGCCGTCGTCGGCCTTGCCGAGCTCCACCAGCAAGCGCGCCCGCGCCAGCATCGTCGACGGCCGCTCGCCGTGGCGCTCTTCGAACGCGCTCAGCACGTCACCGGCGCGGGCCACATCGCGCACCGCGGTCCACAGGGCCACGCAGGCCAGACAGGCCTGCTCGTCGTCGACGGCGGCGGCGCGCAGCTTGTCGGCCAGCGGCAACGCATCGGGCGCAAAGCCGCCTTCGACGGCGAGCAGCGCCACCTGGCAGAGGCCGGCGGTGTCTTCGGAGCGCAGCAGCCGCGGCAGCTCTTGCTGCGTCCACTGCGCGCCCGTCATGGCGCCCGTCGTTGCGGTCTCGCGCACGGTCATGGCTGCTTTTCTAGCGAACCGATCGAGCGAACCACCAGTCGAGTCAGCCACCGACCGCGATCGGTCAGCGACCGATCAAGAAGCCGCCAGGCGCGGCTCACTCTGCACGCGCTCACGGTCACCGTTGACCGCCGTGTTGCTGGTGTGCGTGCGCGAAGCGGCCAGCAGCGCGGCCATCGACGACGACGACAACGGGACTGGTGGCGCATCATTCTTGTGCAGCCAGGCGTGCCAGGCCGGGTTGTCTTTGGCGTCGACGTCGACGGTCGACGACGCCGCCAGCGCGGTCGGCCAGTAGCGCTCGACCATCGGCTTCGGCAGCACCGTCTCGAGCAGCGCCTTTGGGAAGTAGCGGCGGGCGAGATCCTGCGGGTCGCCTTCGAATTGGGTGATGCCAAACAGCTGCCACGTCATCGTCGCCTGGCGCACGTCGAGGTCGAGCTGCGCGAGCGACGTCTGCCGCGGCGTGCCGCTGCTGACTCTGGTCAGGAACCGATCGAGGGCCAGCGTGTGCATCGTGAAGCCGGTGGCGGCGCCGGCCGAGACGTTGAAGTGGCTGGTGCCGACGCTGTCGCCCATGGCGATGGCGTTGTTGCCGAGGGTGGCCGTTTCGAAGAGGCGGGCCTGCAGCGGAAACAACGACGGACCAAACAACGACGGCAAATCGGTGCGGCCGGTCTGCAGGTGCTGGCGTCGCCAGTACTGCTCGATCTCTTCGGTCTTTCTGGCCTTGACGACCTCGACGTCGGGGACGTCTTTGGCGACGCCGCCGCTCTTGACCGCCAACACCGCGCGCAGGCGTTGCACGTCGGCCGCCGCAACATCGCCGATGCTCGAGCAGAACTGCTGGTGCGCCGGCACCTGCAAGAGCAGCCAGTGGTTGCCGTTGGGCGTCGTGGTGCGCACCAAGCGCTGCGTCGACGTCAAACCGGTCGCAGGATCAATGACGGTGGCTTCTTTGTAGACGCCGGCGGCCACGGCCTGGGGCGGTGGGTTCCCTGGCGCGGCGGCGGGCCCCGGCTCTTCGTGGAGCGCGCCAGCGATGTACCAGTCGGTGGGGCTCATGGGCCGGCTCTGGTCGACCCCGAGGTCTCGGCGGGCCTGGCTGTTGCCGCCCTGGGCGACGACGACGAGGTCCTGCTTCGGCAGCGTCTCCGGGGTCGAAGCGCTCTTCTGCACCCTGGGCGTCAGCGTGACCGACACGTCGCCGTGGGCGTCTTTGCCGAGGTGGGCGTCGTGCTCGCGCTTGACCGTGAGGGTCACGCCGCTCGACGTCGCCAGCACGGCCAGTCCGCGCCAGAAGATCTCTTCGAGCTCTTTCAGGGTGACGACGCCGATGGTCGGCGTGCCCATCATCTGGTGGGCCAGCTCGGCGACGCTCTGGTGGGTGGCCTCGAGCGAGGCCTCGTAGCGCGCGCCGTCGGGCTTCAAGCCGGCGGGCTTGTCGGACATGACAAAGGCGTTGTGGCCGTCGTCGAAGTGGACGGCGTCGAGGAAGCCCTTGTCGTCGTTGCGCGGCACCAGGTTGGCGCGCTTCTGCAGCTCGGCGCAGGCCGTCGGGTTCAGCCACTTCAAGGCGTCGAAGTTGATCTGCCGCAGGCTCAAGGCCACCGGCCGGGTGTAGGCGCCGCGCAGCTCGACGACGGTGAGCTCTTTGAGGCCGATCTGCTTGGCCCGCCGCAACAAGAGCGCGGCCTGCGCCAGGCCCGTGGGCCCGGCGCCGACAACGGTGGCTCGCTGCACGGCGCCGCCGCCCAACGGCGTGGCGGGCGTGCAGAACAGCGGTGTCGTCGTCGGTGACGGGATCGACAGCGTGCTCGACGACGTGCTCGACGACGTGCTCGACGACGTGCTCGGGGGCACAGCCGTTGTCGTCGGTTGGGTGCGGGCCGCGAGGGGCAGGCCCGGTCGCACGATGTTCATGAGCGGTCTCTCCGCGCGGCGACCGCTCTGGCGAAGTCGGCGTAGCTGGCCCGGCGCAAGCCATCGAGCACGACGTTGGCATCGTCGGCGGCGGCGCCAGCGACGCCGCCGTCGAGCAGCAGCGCGGCGAGCGCCTCCCGGTCGGCGGGCAGCGGCCGATCGCGAAAGTGCTGCAGCCAGGTGGCGAC
>JBKJNL010000940.1:0-4033 GCA_046593615.1 Myxococcota bacterium
GCCGGCAGCGGCCACCCCGGCGGCTCGCTGTCGGCGCTCGACATCATCCTGGCCCTCTACTCGGGCGAGCTGCGCTACGACCCGAAAGAACCCCTCTGGGACCTGCGCGATCGCTTCGTGCTCTCCAAGGGCCACGGCGTGCCGGCCCTCTACGCCGTCATGGCCGAGCGCGGGTACTTCCCCCACGAGCAGCTGATGACGCTGCGCAAGCTCGGCTCGCCCATGCAGGGCCACCCGGCCAACGCGCTCTTGCCGGGCATCGAGGCCTCGACGGGCTCGCTCGGGCAGGGGCTCAGCGTGGCCCAGGGCATCGCGCTCGCCGGCATGATGCGTGGCAAGCAGAAGGGCGGCGGCGAGGCTGCGTGGCGCTGCTACTGCCTCACCGGCGACGGCGAGCTGCAAGAAGGCCAGATCTGGGAGGCCGCGATGTCGGCGCCCCACCTCGGGGCCACGAACCTCACGGTCTTTGTCGACTGGAACAAGGCCCAGATCGACGGCAAGGTCGAAGAGGTCATGCCGCTCGGCCCCCTGGCCGACAAATGGCGCAGCTTCGGCTGGCACGTGCTTGAGATCGACGGCCACTCGATCCCCGCCATCCGCAGCGCCATCGACGCCGCCAGGCAAGAGACCACCATGCCCACCGTCGTGCTCGCGCACACGATCAAGGGCAAGGGCGTCAGCTTGTTTGAAAAAGACATCGTCGGATGGCACGGAAAAGCTCCTTCCAAAGACGAATTGGCCGCCGCGATGAAGGAGCTCCAATGAGCACTGCAACACTCCAGGCTCCCCGCCTCACGGCGCCGGCAGCGGTCAAGGCCGTGGCCACGCGCAAGGCCTTTGGCGACGCCCTCAAGGCCCAGGGCGACGTCGATGACACCATCGTCGTCCTCGACGCCGACCTGTCGAAGTCGACCATGAGCATGACCTTTGCAAAGGCGCACCCGACTCGCTTCTTCGAGATGGGCATCGCTGAAGCCAATATGATTGGCACCGCCGCTGGTATGGCCCTTTCAGGGTACACTCCTTTCTGCTGCTCTTTTGCCTGTTTCCTGACCGGCCGCTTCGACCAGATCAAGATGAGCGTGGCCTACTCGCAGGCCCGCGTGCGCCTCGTCGGCACCCACGCCGGCGTCGGCATCGGCCCCGACGGCTACTCGCAGCAGGGCCTCGAAGACCTGGCCTGCATGCGCTCGCTGGCGGGCATGGTGGTGCTGCAGCCCGGCGACGACCTCGAGGCCACGCAGATGGTCCAGGCCCTGGCCAAGGATTCGCGCCCCGCCTACCTGCGCCTGACGCGGCAAGAGCTGCCCCGCGTCCACGCCGACGACTACCGGTTCGCCATCGGGAAATTCCCCCAGCTCGTCGACGGCAGCGACGTCGCGCTGCTCGGCACCGGCGGCACCGTCGGCCACGCCGTCGAAGCCGCGCTCAAGCTGCACGCCGTCGGCATCAAGGCCGCGGTGTGGAACGCCAGCTCCATCAAGCCCGTCGACGAAGACGCCATCGTCAAAGCCGCCGGCTGCAAATTCGGCGTCGTCACCATCGAAGACCACAACGTCCTCGGCGGCCTCGGCGGCGCCGTCGCCGAAGTCCTCGGCGACAAGAAGCCTGCGCGCCTGCTGCGGCTGGGCATCAAAGACGTCTTTGGCGAGTCCGGCGAGCCCGCCGAGCTCTACACGCACCACGGCATCGACGCCGCCGGCATCGAAAAGAGCGTCCGCGCTTTCGTCGGCCGCTAGCCCGCTGTCGTCGCCGTCGCCGTCGTCGTCGCTGTCGCTGTCGCCGTCGCTGTCGTCGGGGTCGTCGGGAGCGTCGGTGTGCGGGCCGCTTCGCTGCGGGCCACGATGACGGCGATGACCATGTCGCCGCTGACGTTGACGACGGTGCGGCACATGTCGAGCAACCGATCGACGCCAAAGATGATGGCCAGGGCCTCGGGCGGCACGCCGACCTGGGCGAGCACGATGGCGATGAACGGCAACGACGCCGCCGGCACACCCGCGGTGCCGATGCCGGCGACGACGGCCAGCACCAACAACATCGCCTGCTGGGCCAGGGTCAGATCGACGCCGAACACCTGGGCCAGGAACAACACCGTCACGCCCTCGAACAGCGCGGTGCCGTTCTGGTTGGCGGTGGCGCCGACGGTGAGCACGAAGCTGGCGATGGGGGCGGGCACCCCCAGGCGGGTCTGCGTGACCTCGAGGGCGGTGGGCAGGGTCGCGTTGCTCGACGACGTCGAAAACGCCGTCAGCAGCGCCGGTTGGGCAGCCCGCACGAAGCGCAGCATCGACAGCCCGCCGAGGGCCTTGAGGGCGATGCCGTAGACGACGACCTGGTGGAACAAGAGCGCGCCGATGACGCACACGACGTAGAACGCGAGCGTCTGCAAGATGCCGAAGCCGAAGCGGCTGGTCATGGCGAACAGCAGGCAGGCGACGCCGACGGGGGCCACCTTCATCAGCAGCCCGACCATGGTGCTGGCCGCCGAGAAAATGGCCTGCAGCACATCGACGAGGGGCTTCTTGGTCTCCTCCGATTGCAGCGCGAGGGCCACGCCAAAGAACAGGCAGAACAGCATCAAGCCGAGCATGTCGGGCGGGCTCTTCGCCATCGCGCCCACGACGTTGTCGGGGATGACCTCGACGATGGATTCCGCGAAGGGCTTGTCGGTCTGTTTTGCTTTGGCGGCGACGTCGACGGCCTTGCTGCCGTACTTCTCGATCAGGGCCGTGCGCTTGTCGGCGTCGAGGTGGGCGCCGGGCTCGACGAGGTTGGCGGCGGCCAGGCCCACGCACACCGACACCGTCGACAACAACAGCGTCAGCAACAGCGTCTTGCCGCCGATGCGGCCGAGCTTTCTCAGGTCGCCGAGGCCGGTCACGCCCAGCACCAGCGACGACACCACGAGCGGAATCACGCACACCAGCAGGGCCCGCAAGAACAGCTTGCCGATGGGCTCGGCTACCTTGCCGACGGCGAATTCCAGTCCGGGGTGATCGGGCCCGAGGACAACGTGGGCGACGCCGCCGACGGTGACGCCGGCGACGAAGCCGATGAGGATGCGGGTGTGCGCGGCCATCGACGACGTCTCTTTGCCCACCGCGGCTTTCTGGGATGAGCTCGAGGACGGGGGCGGCGGGGGCGGGGTCGACATGTGGCGAGGGATTGACCCGTCGACGTCGGCGCGCCAAGCCCCGACCACCACGAAGGATCGAGACCGCAGGCGCGGTCGGCGATCCACACCCAGCGAGGCTGTCGACGCTGCACAAAGGCATGTCGCCTTTGACGTTGTCGTCAGCGTGATCGATGGGAATGGAGCTGAGTCATGGCCAAGTCCACCGCGTTTTCACTTGAAGCCAACCTTCGCGACGGCAAAGGCAAGGGCGCCGCGCGCCGTCTGCGGGCGCTCGATCGCGTCCCCGCCGTCGTCTACGGCAAGCCCGGCGCGCCCACCCTCAGCATCAGCATCACGCCCAAAGACCTGACAAAGGCTCTGCTGGGTGCCAAGCGCCGAAACCAGCTCATCGAGCTCAAGGTCAAAGACGACGGCGGCAAGGCCGTGAGCTCGCACTACGTCCTCGTGCGCGACCTGCAGGCCGACCCCGTGCGCAGAAACCCGCTCCACGTCGACTTCCTCGAGCTCGACCCCAACAAGGTCGTGACCGTCAAGGTCCCCTTCGAGGTCACCGGCAAGTCCAAGGCCTCGATCCAGGGTGCCAACACCCAGCTCGTGGTCCGCACGCTCAACGTCTCGGTCTCGCCCGAGAACATCCCCGAGAAGATCGTCCTCGACATCACCGAACAGGACTTCGGCGTCGTGCGCGCAAAGGCGATCACCATGCCCACCGGCGTGACCCTGCTCGACGACGGCGAGATGCCCGTGGTCTCGCTGCGCATGCCGCGCGGCGAGAAGGAAGAAGAAGCGACGGCGGCGACTCCGGCGGCGGGCGCTGCGGCGGCTCCGGCGGCGGGCGCCAAGGGTGCTCCGGCGGCGGCGGCTCCGGCCAAGGACGACAAAAAGAAGTGAGCC
>JBKJNL010000088.1:0-7501 GCA_046593615.1 Myxococcota bacterium
AGTCAAGCAGCCGAACGGCGTGCCGAACGCGGCCGGAACGGGGCCGGATCCGAGCGGGGTCAGCTGCCGCCGGCGGCCCCCGCCGCAGGGTCGGTCGTCAACGCCGGGGACGCGGCCGGAGCGGTCACCGGCGGCGGGTCCCAGGCGGCGGCGCGGCGGGCCAGGCGCTCTTTCAACAGCACCTGCAGGGCCCCGGCGACGGGCAGGGCCAGCAGCGCACCGAGCAGGCCGAAGAGCGCGGTGCCAAAGAGCATGACCAGCGTGATCAACAGCGGGTTCATCTTGATGGTCTTTCGCTGGATCAACGGCTGCAGCAGGTGGTTCTCGACCTGCTGGTAGACGAGCCAGCCGACGAGGGCGATGACGCCGGCCTTTGTCCCCGCGGTCGCAAAGGTGCTGCCGACGACGGCGATGGCTCCGATGGCGCCGCCGAGAAACGGGATGACGCCCATGATGAACATCAACAGCCCCAGCGGCAGGAAGTACGGCACGCCGAGCACCAGCATGCCGATGGTGGTGACCGCGCCGCCGATGCCGGCGATGAGCAGCGAGCCGGCGACGTAGCCGCCCACGGATTTTTTCATGCGCAGCACGGTGCCGATGACCTCCTGGCGGAGGCCGGGCTCGATCCACGCGGTGGCCGAGGCAAAGACGTCTTCGCCGAACAGCAGCATGAAGATGGTGAGCACCGTGACGGTGATGGCGCCGAGGGCTCCTTCGGCGACGCCGGCGACGACGCCGAGCATCGGGCCCACGCTCGCGGGTCCGCGCTCGGTGGCCTCGGTGCGGGCCCGGTCGATGAGATCGAAGCGCTCGAGCCAACCGCCGAGCCGGCTCTGCTCGAAGCGCGCGAGGATCTCGGGACCCGCGGCCACCAGGCTGCGCACCTGATCGGCCAGCATCGGCACCAACGTCGTCACCAGCACCACCACCAGGCCAACGGCGACGGCCAGGGCCAGCAACACCGCGATGCCGCGGGGCAGGCCGCGCCGGTGCAGCGCGTCGACGGCGGGGTCGAGGGCCAGCGCCAGGAACAGCGCGATCAGCACCCACGACACCACCGTCGACGCCGTCTTCAGCACCAGCAGCAGGCCGAGGATGAACAGCACATGGCCGGCGACGGTCCAGATGGTGCGCGGCGAAATCTGTGAATGGCTCGGCGTCATGGCGAGGCCTACCGATCGCCGGTGACGCCGCCGACGCAAAAAGAAACGGCGCGCCGCGGGGCGCGCCGTTGTCGACGGTCTGGCAACGATCTCAGGGCAGCGTCGTCACCGTCGCGGTGTTGTTGGCCGCCAGCGCGTTGCCGGCGAGGTCGGTGACGCCGGTGGTGACGACGACGGTCAGCACGGTGCCGGCGGCGACGCCCGCCGGGCGGATGACCAGCGCGTTGCCGACGACGTCGATGCAGGCGACCACGTCGACGCCGGCGCTGTCGCGCACGGTGATGGTGCCGGGCAGGGCCACGCCGCCGGCAAAGGTGGTCTCGACGACACTGGCGGGGTCGACGGCTTCGCTGAAGGTCACGCGGATGGTGCCGCCGACTTCGGCCGCGGTCGTCGTCACCGTCGGCGGCGTCACCTCGACCGTGAACGTGCGCGTCTGGCTGGCGGCCAGCGCGTTGCCGGCGAGGTCGCGCAGGCCCGCGGCGCCACCGACCAGCGTCAGCCGGTATTGACGACCGGCGTCGAGCAGCGCGGCGGGCGTGAAGGTCACGACGCTGGCGGTGCCGACGACGACGGCGGTGGCGGTGCCGGCGATGGTGGTGGCGAGCACCACATCGGTGAGGGTCACCGTCGTCGACGACACCGTGGCCGGGTCGAGCTTCTCGGAAAAGGTCGCCGTGAGGGCCTGGCCGCCGCCGACGTTCACCGGGTTGGCGTCGACGTTGGTCGACACCAGCGTGGGCAGCGTGGTCTCACCGGTGAAGTTCAGCACGACGTCGGCGCCGCTGTTGCTGATGGTGTGGATGTTCGCGAACTTCGACTGCTTGAGCGTCAGCCGGTAGGCGCAGCCCGAGCGCAGCAGCTCGCTGGCGGCGCGGATGCGGATGACGTCGGCGTTGCCGGCGCCGCCGGCGATGGAGAAGCGGTTCTCAGAAGTGATGACGTGGGCGGCGACGCCGCCGCAGGTGCCGATCTGCTCGAGCACGACGGACGAGTTGTTGAACGACTGCGGCAGCATGCGGTCGAGCAGCTTGGCGTTGGCGCTGATGGGCATCGTCAAGACGAACACCTGGTCCCCGAGCACGGCCCCGGCGTTCGGCGCGACGTTCGTGTTGTTGATGACGTCGGGAGAGCGGGCGTTGGCCGCGGCGGCGCCGCCAATGGCCGGCCAGGTCACGGTCACAGCGGCCGGCAGCGGGTTGCCGAGGAAATCCAGGGCGCCGGTGCCGATGGTGAAGCGCACGCGGCTGAGGTCGACGTAGGTCGGCAGCGGGCTGAAGACGCCGGAGAAGACGTCGTCGACCGCGGTGGCGACGGCGCCTTCGACGACGGCGCCGGCGGCGGTCTCGTTGATGACCGTGATGGTGTTGGTGTTGAGCGACGGCAAGAACATCGGTCGGTCAAAGACGAAGGGCGTCACCGACGTGACCAGCGCGTTCTCGCCGGCGATCGGGCTGATGCGCGCGGCGTTTGCCGGGCTGGTGGTGAAGCGCACGCTCTCGTCGCTGCCGAGGTAGCGGCCGTCGACGAACAACAGGCCGTCGGTGCCGCCGGCGACGTCGATGACGTGCCCGGTGTTGAACGCCAGCAGGGCGGCGGGGACGATGACGACCTCGTCGGGGGCGTCGGGCGAGACCGTCACGCTGGCGGCGATGGTCGCGCCGGCGGCGTTCTTCAAGGTGATGGCCGCGAGCGAGGCCGCGTTGACGTCGGCGTCGAAGGTCAGGACCAGGGTGCCGTTGACCGGGATCTCGATCTGCCCGTCGAGCGCGCCCGAGATGCCGACCTGGGGGATCGACTCGAAGCGCGAGTCGACGAGCGACGGCAGGCCGGCGGTGGTGAACGAGATGCTGGTGTCGACGACGATGGGCTGCTCGGGGTCGCTCTGGTCGTTGAAGTCGATGACCAGCGTGACCTCGGTGCCGGCGGGCAAGAGCTCGACGACGTCGCGGCACGGCAGCGTCGAAGGCTGGGGCACGATGCAGATCTTGTTCGAGGTGAACGCCCCCGAGGTGTCGGGCAAGCCGGTGAAGGGATCGACGCCGCTGACCTCGTAGGTCGCCGGCAGCACGGTCTCACCCAGCAGGTCGTCGGTGGCCGTGAGCGTGAAGCCGCTCTCGTCCATCAGCGTCGGGTCGATGTTGCGCAAGAAGACCGCGCACACCTTTTCGGTGACCGCCACGTCGACGTCGCCGTCGGCGGGATCGGTGCTCACCAGCAGGCCGCCGCCGACCACCCGGTACAAGACGATGACGTCGTCGAGCATGAACGAGCCGCCGACGGTGCCGCGCACGCCCTCGAAGCCGCCCTTGATGACGAGGGCGTAGAGGCCGGTGGTGAGGGCCGCGGCCGCGCGGAAGCTGTAGACGTCGCCGGTGGCGCAGCCGTTTTCACAGGTGAGCGCCACGGCATTGGCGACGTCGGGCGCGGCGTTGGGGTCGACGATCTCGGTGAGGAACACCGTCGGCGGCACGGCGCCGCCGAGGCCGGTCTCGACGTTGAAGACGTCCTGGTTGAAGGTGACGACGATCGAGGTGGTCTGCGAGAGCAGCGAGTTGCCCGGCGGCTCGACGCTGACGACCTCGATGGGCGGCGTCGCCACGGTCTTCCAGGTGTAGGTCAGCGCGACGGGCAGGTTGCCGCCGCGGTTGGTGGCGCGGGCCGAGGCCAGGCCGGTCGTCAAGGTCATCCGGTAAAAGGTGTTGAACTCGAGGTCGGCGGGCGGCGTAAACGTGACGGTGTCGCCGACGACGTCGTAGGTGCAGGGGCCGGTGCCGGCGACGCAGCCGGCGGAGATGGCGGCGACGACGGTGAAGTTGCCGGCGACGTCGCGCGACAGTTGCTCGATCACCAGCGTCTGATCGGTGACCGAGAGCGGGTTGATGGCTTCGCTGAAGCGCACCACCACCGGGTCGTCCTGGGGCACGAGGATGTTGCCGTCACCAGGCGACGTAAAGACGACGACAAAGACGCTGGGGTCGTCGGTGGTGAAGCTCCAGGTGTAGCCGAGGCCGTCTTCGAGCTGGCCGCCCTGCGTGGTGGCCCGCAGCGAGGCGATGGTGCCCGGCAAGACCACGACCACCGACGAGCTGAGCTCGAGGTCGACGTCGACGTCAAAGACCACGGTGCTGCCGGCGCAGCTGGCGACGGTGACGACGTGGTCGACGGTGGCGCTGCCGCGGCGGGCGGCGGTGACGGCGTCAAACGTCTCTCTGACCGTGAGGCCGCCGGCGCTGGTGACGGCGGCGCCGACGGTGGCGCAGTCGACGGCTTCCGAGAGCTCGACCGTGAGGTTGGTGCCGACGCCGGCGAGGGCCGCGCCGTTGCCGGGGTCGGTGCGCACCACGCGCAGGACGGGCGGGTCTTCTGTGGTGAACGAGATGAGCGCGCCGCCGTCGAGCTGTCCGCCGCGCGTCGTGGCGATGGCCGACTCGACGCCTGCGCCGATGGCGACGTCGATGGTGGCCGAGAAGTTGAACGACGGATCGAAGCCGAGGGTGACGGTGTCGCCGACGCACGAGACGACCGCGACCGTGATCGCGGGGCCGGTGACGGCGCTGTCGAGGGTCTGGGTGACGGTGACGTCGTCGATCGTGAAGCTGCTGCAGTTCAGGTCTTCCGAGAACGTGAGCACCAGGTCGCTGTCGAGACCCACGAGGGTCGCGCCGTTGCCGGGGTTGGAGCCGACGAGCACCAGCGGCGGCGGGTCAACGGTTGTGAACGAGACGAGGGCGCCGCCGTCGAGCTGTCCGCCGCGGTTGGTGGCGACGGCCGACTCGACGCCTTCGCCGATGACGACGTCGATGGTGGCCGAGTAGTTGAATGACGGATCGAAGCCGAGGGTGACGGTGTCGCCCACGCACGAGACGATCGAGACCGCGAGCACGGGGCCGACGGCGCCGGTGTCGAGGGTCTGGGTGACGGTGAGGTCGTCGACCGTCAAGGTGCTGCAGTCGATGTCTTCCGAGAAGGTCAGCACCAGGTCGCTGTCGAGGTCGACGAGGGTCGCGCCGTTGCCGGGGTCCGAGGCGGTGAGCACGAGCGGCAGCGGGTCGCGCACGATGAACGACGACGTCACGTCGGCCGGCAGCTGTCCGCCGGCATCGGTGGCGCGGAAGCTCTCGACGGCGCCGTCGGCGCGGGTACCGCCCTGCAGCGTCAGCGTGATGGTCGACGACAACGCAAAGGCGGCGTCGGGCGTGAAGACCACGGTGCAGGCGCCGGCGTCGCAGCCGGTGGCTTCGATGGAGGCGGGGTCGGTGCAGGCCAGGGCGCCCGCGACGTCGACGGAGGTGCCGGCGGCGGCGCCGTTGTGGGGGTGGGCGTCAAAGGTCTCGCTGACGGCGAGGCCGGCGGCGAGGGTCGCGCAGCGCACCGGCTCGCTGAAGGTGAGGGCGATGGTGGTGGCCGGGTCGACGCCGGTGGCCCCGCCCTGGGGAACGATGGCGACGACGAACAACGGCGGCGGATCTTCGGTGGTGAAGGTGCTGACGATGGTCTTCAGCAGCGCGCCCTGGGGCACGGTGTCGCGCTGCAAGGGGGCGACGTCGCCGTCGCTGCCGGCCAGGGTCACCTGGTACTTCGTCGAGTACGCCAGCAGCGCCGCCGGCGTGAACGTGATGGTCGGGGCCTGGGCATCGCCGCCTTTGTCGTAGGCGAGGGCGCCGGCGACGGCGTCACCGCTGACGGTGTCGACGACGGCGAAGCTCTCGGCGCTCACCGATCCCTCGACCACCGGCAGGTTGAACGTGGCCTTGACGGTGGTGCCGCGGCCGACGTCGACGGCGCCGTCGGCGGGGCTCAGCTGGATGACCTGCAGCGGCAGGTCGACGTTGGTGGCGAAGGGTTGGTCGGAGCAGGCGCCGAGGGCCGCCAGGCCGACGACGACCAGCGCGCGCGCCAACAACGAGAGGGGAGCAGACAAAGGAGTCATCGAGACCTCAACAGAAAAAGCAGGAACAAACCAAGGAAGGGAAGGAAGCGAAGGAGCGAGCGGCGCTCACAAGAGGAAGCGGTAGCCGACGAGGATGTGGTGGCCGCCGAGGTCGCCCAGGGTCGGGTTGAAGGCCGTGTGCCCGAAGTCGAGGAACGCCGACTGGTAGCGGTAGGCCGCGGTCAGCTCGCCGGGGCCGACGTCAAAGGCGACGCCGCCCTCGCCGTAGTAGCCAAAGGCGAGGTCGCTGGCGGTGTTGTCGGCGGCGAACGGCGCGCTGCCGTCGACGACGGTCGACGTCGTCGTCGACAGGCCCCAGACGCCGAGGCCGCCGGCCGACAGATCGATGTGCAGGGGCAGGTCGAGGGGCAGGCGGGCCCGCAGGCCGAGCGACACCGGCACCGTGTGCAACAGGCCCTGGTAGGCGTACGTCGTCGTCACCAGCTTGGTTTCGCCGTTGCTCGACTCGTACTGCGAGAACGCGATCTCGCCGGTGGTGCCGGTCAGCGTGTAGCCGACGTCGAATTCGGCGCCAAAGACGCGGTCGAGGGCGCTGCCGTCGAGCGGCAGGTGCCAGGCGGCCTGCAGCAAGACGCCGCCGCCGAAGCCCTGGATGCCGTCGCCCGACTGGGCCTCCGACAACGACGGCGACGACGCCTTTACGCCAAAGGTGCGGCCGTTGAACATGCCGACGTCGCCGCGGACGGCGAGGCCGAAGCCGGCGTCGCCGCCGAAGCGGTGCCGGCCGGTGTGCGGCGGCAGGGCCTCGGCGGTGACCGCGGCGCCGACGGGTGAGGGCGTCGCCGTGGCCTCGACGGCGTCGAGCTTTTGATCGGCCTCGGGGCCAGGCGGTGCGCTTTCGACGGGCGCTTCGGCGACGGGTGCTGCTGCGACGAGCGCGGGTGCGGCGACGGGCGCCGCTGGCTTCTTCGGGTCCTTTTTCTTGGCCGGTGCCGTCGCGGGCGGTGTCGGCTCGGACGGCGGCGCGGCGGGCTCGGCCGCGGTGTCACCAAAGAGCTCGTCGAGCGAGATGTCCTGCGCCAGGGCCGGACCGGCGACGAGGGAGAGCCCCAACAGCCAAAAACGCATGCCGCACCTCAAGAGATCGTTCGCCGCAGGCCCGGTGGTCGGGCATCTGTCAGACGGACGGTCACCCGCCGGCGACGGCGCGTGCCAGGTTGTCTCAGTCGGTGACTCGAATCACCAGTCGGAGCGCGGTCCCTTGACAGGCACGGTGACTGGATCCGCCGCCGGCACGCTGCGCCGGTCGTTGGGCATCGGCGGCAGGCTGTGGGGATCGTCGGCCGGCATCGAGGTCGGGCGCGACGAAAACGACGTCACGCCGATGGTGGGCAGCGTCATCGGATCGCCCGCCGGCAGCGCGCCCGCCAGCTGGGCCTGC
>JBKJNL010000094.1:0-4323 GCA_046593615.1 Myxococcota bacterium
TGGCGACGTCGATGCCGGCGGCGGTGAACGCGTGCCGCGTGGCTCCGAAGAACAGCAGGTTGGCCAGCAGGTAGACAGTGGCGACGATGGCCGCACCGCCGAGCGAGACCTGCAGGATCCCGCGCGCCCGCACGTTGTCGTCGTCGACAAAGTCCTTCTGGGTCGGCCCGCTGGCGCGGGCGTTGTGCTCGGACGACGTCGTCACGGCGTCGAGTGGGGCTCGTCAGACCGGACCCGCCGCTCGACCTCGAGACCGAAGCGGCGCATGCGCCGGTAGAGGGCCTGGCGTGACAAGCCGAGCTCGGCGGCGGCGTGGGCAACAACGCCACCGTGGCGGGCGAGGGCCCGTTCGATGCGGCGTCCTTCGTCGGCGTCGAGCTCACCGGCGGGCTCTTCTTGTGACGTCGTCGTCGGCGGGGGCGCGTTCAGGCCGAGGTCGTCGACCGTGACGACGTCGCCGCGGCAGACGATGGCGGCGCGCTGGGTGCGGTTGCTGAGCTCGCGCACGTTGCCTGGCCACGGCCAGGCCCGCAGCGCCCGGATGGCGTCTTCGTCGAGCTGCAAGGGCCGTCCACCGGCGTGTTGTTTCAAGAAGTGCAGCGACAGCTGAACGATGTCTTCGACGCGGTTGCGCAGCGGCGGCAGCCGAATCTCGATGACGTTCAGCCGGTAGTAGAGGTCTTCGCGGAACGTGCCGGCCTTGATCGACGAGGGCAGGTCGGTGTTGGTGGCCGAGATGAGCCGCACCTTGACCTTGCGCGTCTTGTTGCTGCCGAGCCGCTCGAACTCGCCGGTCTGCAACACGCGCAACAGCGCCGCCTGGCCGTGGGCCGACAGGTTGCCGACCTCGTCGAGGAAGAGCGTTCCGCCGTCGGCGGCTTCGAAGCGGCCATCGCGCGTCTTCTGGGCCCCGGTGTAGGCGCCGGCCTCGGCGCCGAACAGCTCGACCTCGAGCAGCTCGCTCGGCAGCGCGCCGGCGTTGACCTTGACGAATGGCCCGCCTTTGACCGCCGAGTTGCGCTGGATGATCTCGGCGATGACCTCTTTGCCGACGCCGTTTTCGCCGGTGATGAGCACCGGCGCGTCGCTGCGGGCCACCTGGGCGGCGAGGGCGACGGCACGGTGCATGGCAGGCGCCTGGTAGACGAGGCCGCTGAGGTCGAAGCGCTGGGCCAGCTCGTCTTGCTCGCGGTCACGTTCTCCGACGAGGCGGCGGTTCTCGAGCAGCGAGCGACGCAGCTCGAGGAGGTTCTTCAACGTCGGCAGCAGCTTGTCGGGGTCCCAGGGTTTCTCGACGTAGTCGGCGGCCCCGACGCGCACCAGCAGCACCGCCTTTTCGAGGCTGGCCCACGCCGTCATCAGCACGACCGGCAGCTCAGGGTCGAGCTCGCGGATGGCCCGGAACAACGCTTCGCCTTCGGCGCCGTCGGTGCGCTCGGGCGAAAAATTCATGTCGGAGATGACCGCGCCAAAGGTCTCTTCTTGCACGGCGGCGATCGCTGCCTGCGGGCTGTTGACCACCCGCGTGGCGAACCCCTTGGCCGTCAGCAAGCGCTCGAGGGCCCGCGCCACCGCGGCCTCGTCGTCGACGATGAGCACTCCGAGATCGAGCATTCCGCAGCCTCCACGCCCCCGCGCGACGGGGAAGAAGCAAGGTAACTCTGAATCAACCCTTGCGCAGCACAGCGGCAAAGAAGCCGTCGGTGCCGTGCCGGACCGGGTCGAGCGCGAGCACGTCGCCGACGTCGACCATCACGCCTTGGGCCCGCAGCCGCGCACCGGCGGGCTCAAGCGTGAACGAGGCGTCGCGGCCCAGGAAACCATCGATGATGCCGAGGTTCTCGTCGTCGAGCAGCGAGCACGTCGCATAGACGAGCACGCCGCCGGGCTTCACCAGGGCGGCATAGCGGTCGACCAGCTCACGCTGGATGCCCTGCAGGCGATCGACGTCGGCTTGTTCGAGGGTCCAGCCGGTGTCGGGGTTGCGCCGCAGCACGCCCGAGCCCGAGCAGGGCGCGTCGACGACGACGACGTCGCACTGGGCCTTGAGCCGCTTGATGGCCTTTTTGCCAGAGCCGTCTGGCTGGTCGAGGTCGTGGACGCGCACGTTGTGGACGCCGGCGCGGGCCGCGCGCTCTTGCAGGGCCTTGAGGCGGCCGCCGTGCACGTCCATGGCGATCAACGAGCCCTTGTTCTGCATGGCCGCGGCGAGGGCCAGGGTCTTGCCGCCGGCGCCGGCGCAGCCGTCGACCACGCGCTGGCCGGGACGGGCGTCGGCCAGCAAGGCCACGAGCTGGCTGCCTTCGTCCTGCACCTCGAACAGCCCGGTGCGAAACGACGCTGTGCGAAACACGTTGCGACGGCGGGGAACGACGACGCCGACGGGGGAGAGCTGGCAGGCTTCGGCGTCGATGCCCTCGGCCTTGAGCGCCGCCAGCAGCTGCTCGCGCGTCGTCTTCAAGGTGTTGACGCGCAATGTTTGCGGCGGCCGAGACGTCGACGACAGCGCCAGCGCCTCGCCGCCGCGGCGGGCCAGCCTATCGCACAACCACGGGGGCAGCGACGACCGGACCTCGAGCGAGGCGTTGGCCACGACGTCGTCGACGACCCGCTTGAGGGCCCGGGCCTCTTTCTGGGCCACCGGCAGCTGCTCGATGGCCACGCCGTCGAGCAGCAACGACGCGCAGACCAGGGCCTCGGGCGTCGGCTCGTCGATGCGTTTGGCGTGCTCTTTTTCGACGGCTTCGATGAGCCGACGACGACGCCACATCGCCTGGGCGGCGTCGACGACGAAGCCGCGGTGGGGATCGGGCTTGCCGTGCAGGTGCTCGCGCAGGAAGTCGGCGACGACGGCGTCGAGGGGACGACGGGCGATCAAGCCGGATTGGTAGAGCCGCGCGGCTTCGCGAACGAACAGGGGATCGATGCGGTCGTTGGCGGGCACGCACGGGAGGTCGGCGAGCGGATCGGGGTCGGCAACCGGGTCCATCCGCCGATCGCCCGACCCGTCTCGGGCGCGCGCCGGAGGCGATCGCCGCTGCCCCGCCCGCGCGTGCGGGCGGGTCAGGGGCGGGGCGCGGTCTGTCTGGCCGAGCGCGCCGGCGACCGCGGTGACAACGTCAAGGGTGCCGGCTTCGGCGGGGGTGTCCGCGATCTGCACAGTGCCCCTGGCACACGACCTGCTCACGCGGCTCGCTGCGGTGTGCAGTGGAAGCCCTCCCTCCGGAGGACGTCCGCTGCCTTGCCGCAGTAACGTTGACCACCAACCAGGAGGCCCAATGACCCTGCTCGCCACGATTCTCGCGACCCTGCTGTCGTTCTTGAACGCCGGTTCCATCAGCGCCCCGCACAGCTTCGTCACCGCCGACGACGACCTGCGCGACAAAAAGAACCAGGAAGCGTTCAACGAAGAAGACATGTTCTCCGCCGGTCAGATGGGCCACTGCCCGCACGGCTGAGACTCGCTCCCTGGAGCAGACAAAGCCCCCGGTTCGTCGGGGGCTTTGCTTTTCCGCCAGAACAGGTGGCCGGCAACGCAGTGGGCTACAAAACGACGATGACGCCGTCGCTCCGCCTGGCCTTTGTGCTCGTCCCGTTTTCTTTGCTCTGGTCGGCGGCCTGCGACGGTGATCCGGCCGCGGGCGCCGCCGGCAAAGGCAAAGGCGAAGGCGAAGGCGAAGGCGAAGAAGCCGCGCAAGGCGAAGGCGAAGGAGAAGACGACGGACAAGGAGAAGGCGAAGGCGAAGGCGAAGGCGAAGGCGAAGCAGAAGGCGAAGACGACGGTGCCTTGCAGGGTCTGCGCATCAACGAAGTCGGCTGCGACGGCGTCGACTACGTCGAGCTCACGCACCTCGGGCCCGGTGACGTCGTGCTCGACGGGCTGGTGATCACCGACAACCCCGGTCGCCCCGACCGCGGGCAGGCGCTCTCGGGCACGCTGGCCGTCGGCGCGCTGCTGTCTCTGCCGGTGCCCTTTGGCATCGCCTGCGACGAGACGCTGACGATCATCCGCTCCGCCGGCGGCATCTCGGTGGTGATCGCCGCGGTGGCCTTGCCCGGTGACCTCTCCGGCGCCAGCTGGGCACGCCTGCCCGACGGCACCGGCGACTTCGCGGTGAACGCGCCGACGCCGGGGGCCGCGAACCAGCCGTTCACCGATCCGGCGGCCCCGCTGTTTCAGGTGTTCGCGGCGCCGCTGCGCATCGACCTGACGTTGTCGCCCGAAGCCGAGGCCTCGATGCGCTCGGGCGTCACCGAATACGACTACGTCCAGGGGACGTTCCAGGTGTCGGGCAACGGCATCAGCGACGCACCGCTCTCGGT
>JBKJNL010000139.1:0-2944 GCA_046593615.1 Myxococcota bacterium
GCCGGCAGCGAGCCGGCCGAGCGCGTCACCGTGGTCTTCGTCGTCGTCGTCGTCGCCGCTGATGCCCGATCCGCGCACCCGCACGCCCGACACCGGCGTCGGCGTCGGCGCAACCAGGGGCACGCCGACGCCGACGTCGGCTCCGGTCTCGGCGCGCCAGCCGACCGAAGAATTCCTGCGCCCCGCCGTCATCGACAACGTCGGCGATGTCATGGCCCCGCCGCGGGCGACGGTGCGCATCGAGTCGCTGGCCCAGGTCGCCGGTTGGCTGTCGACGGCCAAGACGTCGCGCACGGTCGGCGAGCTGTGCTGCGCGTTCCTGGTCACCCGCTTCGACCGCGCCGTCGTCGTCGACATGCGCGGCGCGACGCCCCTCGTGATGGGCACGGCGACATCGATGGGGGCCCCACTGCCGCTCCCGCCCATTGAACGCGGGCTGCCCGATTGCCGCGGCCTGCTCGATCTCGCCGCGCGGCGCGAGGCCTATTACGGCCCGGCGATGATGAGCGCCGACTGGATGGCGTGGTTTGGCTGCCTGGGTGGCACGACGCCGGGCGCCATGTTCATCGGCGGCCTGCAGCGAGAGGGGCGCTCGGCGTTCTTGTTCTACGCCGACCACAAAGACGGAACGCTGCGCCCGATGGTCAAGGACACCGTGGTGCTCTTGCGCGAAGCCGCGGCCGCGCTCTCGATGATCGGCTGACCTCGACGGCGCTCCTGCCGGCGTTGGGCCAACCGGCGTTGGGCCAAAGGCCGGCGATCGCGGCTATCGTCCACGACCTCTGGAGGCTCGACATGAACTGGTTCAACAGGCTCGTCGGTGGTGGTGCCGCGGCGGCGACGACACGGCTCCCGACAGCGGCGACGACGACAGCAGCGACGACAGCGGCGACGGTGAATGCGCCGAAGCAGGCGAGCCCGACGGCGCCGGCGAATTCGCCGCTCAAGCCCGGGTTCGAGCGCGGCCAGGCAAAGTTCAAGGGCCAGGTGCAGGCCGCGATGGACGAGAGCCAGGGCCTCGCCGAGGGCTTCAAGGCCTGCCTCATGGAGGTTGGCGTCGCCAACGCGAAAGGCGCGCCGAGGTTCTACGGCTACGGCACCCACAAGCCGATGACGATGAGCCTGACGAAGCCGCTGCCCGACGGACGCCTCGATCTCACGGTCTGCCTCAACGTTTCAGGCCACGACTTGAAAGACCTGCCCAACAAACAGCAGGCCCTGCAAGATCGCGCCAACGACAACCGCTACGTCATCCAGGTCACGCACCCCGACGGCACCGTCGACAAGATGACGGGCATCGAGGCCCGGGGCGCGCTGTCGACGGCACAAGACATCAGCATCAAGAACCTGAAAGCCGGAACGACCATCGTCGAAGCCTGGCCCGAGCACTCGGCCGGCGTCGGTGGCTACATCGAGGGCCGCCGCCTCGAGATTTCCTACGCGCCCCCGGGTGCCCCTGGCGGCGGCGACTCCTTCGGCTGACCCCACTTGACGCTGCGGTTTTGCTCAGCCGCGGCGCAGCACCGCGACCCACTCCACGTGATGCGTGCGCGGAAAAGCGTCGATGGGCGTCAGCGCGTCGACGACGAAGCCGGCGTCGACGGCGGCACGCAGGTCGCGCGCCCCGGTGGCCGGGTCGCACGACACGAGCACGATCCGCTGCACACCCCGGTCGGCGAAGCGCCGGAGCAAGCGCGCAGCCCCCGGGATGCCGGTGCGTGGTGGGTCGGCGACCACGACGTCGACGTCGGCGCCGAATTCGAGGTTGTCGTCGATGAACGCGCGGCGCACCTTGATCGCCGCCCCTGTGCGCCGCGCGTTCACGCCCAGCCAGTGCAGCGCACGCAGGTCGCCTTCGACGGCGTCGACGCGGGCGCCGGCGAGAGCGAGCGGAATCGTGAGGTGGCCGGCGCCGGCGAACAGCTCGAGCACGCCGTGGCCGCTGACGTCGCCGGCGCCGCGCACGACTTCGTCGCGGATGGCAGCGGCGCCAAAGCGCGTGGCCTGCGTGAACGTCGCGGCGTCGGACCAGGCCGGGAACGCGCCGCCGGTGACCTCGCCGACGAGGAAGTGTGCGCCGGGCTCGTTCTCATCGGGCGTGATCGGCGTAATCGGCGCAGCGTCGTCAAAGGTGACGCTGCGAGCGCCGGCAAAGGCTTGCTGCAGGCCGCGCCGGACCGCCACGTGGACGCCGCCGTCGTCGACGGCCAGCCGCACCTCGGCACCGGCGGGCAGGGGCGGCACCGTCGACAGCAGGTCTGACAAGCGCGGGTCGAGGGCCGGGCAGGCCGGGATCGCCACGCGTTCGTTGCTGTTGCGCCGCGAGAAGCTCAGGCGGCCGGTGCCGTCGACGACGAAGCGGGCTCGCCGCCGCTTCTCGCCAGCGGGCGGCACCAGCAGCGGGCGGCGAAATGCTCTGACCTCGTCAGCGGTGAAGCGGGCGATGCGCACCAGCGTGTCGTCGACGATCCGCTCTTTGCCCGCGCTCTGGGCCGCGCGCGACAGGTGCAGCCAATCGCAGCCCCCGCAGCGCTCGAACAACGGACAGTCGGGGGTCACGCGCTCCGCCGAGGGCTCGATCACGCGCAACAGCCGGGCCCGCCGCGCGCCGCCTTTTTTTCCGTCGACGACGACCTCGACGACCTCGCCGGGCGCGACGCTGTCGACAAAGAAGACGCCGTCGTGGTCGCGGGCCAGCCCGTGCCCGCCGGGGACCAGCTTCTCGATGGTCGCGCGCGCGGGCGCCTTTTGCGTCGTCGTCGCCGTTGCCGTCGCCGGCGCCGGCGTGCCTGAGCGGGGCGCAGGGCGAGGCCGGCGGTCCATCAAACGACGACCGCGACGATGGCGTCGCCGGGGCGGGCGCGGCCGCTCTCGAGGATCTCGGCGCGCAGGCCGCCGCGGTGGAGCAGCGCTGCGTCGGCGCCGACTTCGAGCGCGCGCTGCT
>JBKJNL010000389.1:0-9749 GCA_046593615.1 Myxococcota bacterium
GCTCGCTCTCGAGCTGCTCGGGGGCCCAGCCCGCGTAGCCGAGCAGCAGATCGAAGCGGCCCGGCAGCTGCCCGTGCGCGGCGGCTTCGAGCACCTCTTTCGACGGCGACACCGAGATGGTCTCGCTGACTTCGATGCCCGGCGCGAGGGGCCGGCCGACGGCGTGCTCGTACAAGACGAAGCCCGAGAACCCCGACACCGGTCCGCCGATCAAGACCTGGCGGTCGCCGATGGTCGGCGCGATCTCGAGCTCCTTCAGCAGCGTGTGCAACATCATCTCGCTGGCGCGGTTGACGATGAAGCCCATCGACCCCGCCGGCTCGTGCGCAGCGAGCAGCACCAAGGTCTTGTCGAAGTTGGGATCCGACAGCGGCGGCGGCGCCAGCAAGAACCCCGGGGCGAGCTTGTCGGTCGTTCCCATGTCTGAAGCGTAGCACCCACCCTCGAGGTCCGCCGGACCCCCGCTCGGGCCCGGGGCGCAGGGCGCGTCGAAGAAGACTGACGGCGCTACTTGCGGCGCAGCCGGTGCCAGAGGTCGTTCGAGATGCCGTTGTTGACGCAAATTTGCCGGAACACATCGGCGGACGGTCGCGGCGATCGCCGGCCGCCGTTGGCGTAGTCGACCTTCAACAAACCGAAGCGCGGACCAAAGCCTTCGGCCCACTCGAAGTTGTCGAGCAGCGACCAGAAGAAGAAGCCTTTGACGTCGACGCCGGTGTCGATGCCTTCCCACATGGCCCGCACGTGCCGGACGATGAATTGCTGACGCCGGAAGTCGTCGTCGTGGTCGTCGGCGGTGCCGTTTTCGAGGATGAACACCGGCTTGCCGTAGCGCTCCGAGAAGCGCTTGAGCTCGGGCACGAAGCTGGTTTCGTCGATGGCCCAGCCGACGTCGTTCTTCTCTTCGCCGGGCTCGGTCTCGTCGTGCGGGATGATGGTGAAGAACGGGAACTTGGCGACGGTCTTGACGTAGAAGCGGCCGTAGTAGTTGAGGCCGACGTAGTCCTGCGTGCCTTGCAGGCCGGGGATGGTGATGGCGATGCCGGTCATCTCCGCCGACAGCACGCCGGTCTCGATGGCGTCGAGGAAGTCGAGGGTAAAGGCCTGGTCGACCTGCACGGCCGCGATGCCGTCGAGAGGCCACCACTTCCGCCAGGGCACGAAGTGCCGGATGTGGTGGGCGATGCCGACCTGGTCGGTGGGGCTCGCCGCTTTGATCACGTGGTAGGCGGCGGCGTGCATGCGCAGGAGCTGGGCGATGACGTCGACGACGTCTTTGGGGCCGCCGGGTCGCCGCTCGCCGGGCGGAAAGATGCCCTCGAGGTAGCCGAAGTAGGCCCACACCATGGGCTCATTCAGCGTGCACCAATACTTTATCTTCGAGCCCCAATGCTGGACGATGGCTCGGGTAAAGATGGCAAAGGCGTCGACGGCGTCTTCGCGCTCGAAGCCGCGCTTGCCCTTGGCGTCTGTGCCCTCCCAGAGCCATTGGGGGCTGGCGAAGTGGAACAGCGTCACAAACGGCTCGAGGCCGTTCTTCTCGAGGTGCTCAAACACGCCGTCGTAAAAGGCGACCCCCTCGGGATCGGGGGCCGTCATGCCCGCCTTTGGGAACAGCCGGGCCCACGAGATGCTGAAGCGATGGGAGTTGTGTCCCATGTCCTTGCAGGCCTTTAGATCTTCTTTGAAATGGGTATCGAAGTCGGTCTTCTTCTCAATCCATTCGATCGGAGTCTCGTGGATTTTATAGATATGACCCGGCGCGATGATCCCGGTGGGGCCGTGGTCGCCCTTCTTTTCGGCATGGGCCCGGCGCTCAAAGGCCGTCCAGTCGTCGGGCTGGGCCCGCTCGATCTGGTGGTCTGACGTCGACGCGCCCCACAAGAAGCCGCCGGGGAACCGGAACGGGCCGTCGCCGCCCATGGCCAGGATCGGCAGCCGCTTGGGCAGGCGCGACAACAGGTCGGCGACGACGACGACGACGACGAAGAGGAAGATCAGGACGATGGGGAGGGTCACAGGGCGCAGAGTGTGCGAACGCCCGGTCCCTCCGCAAGGAGCGTGGGCAGATCAGAGGGTCGTCGTCGACCACGCGACCGTGTGCGGTCGCGTGGTCGACGGCTTCAGGTGGCGTTCAGCTGGCGACGCGCCGGATGAGGCCGATGATCGCCAGGACAAACACCGCGCCGACGGTGGCTCCGATGATCGAGCCGAGGATCCCGCCGCCAACGCTCAAGCCGAGCATGCCGAGCAGCCAGCTGCCGACGAACGCGCCGACGATGCCGATGACGATGTTGCCGAGGATGCCGAAGCCGAAGCCCTTGACGATGAGGCCAGCGAGCCAGCCCGCGATGGCGCCGATGATGAGGACGATGACGATGCTTTCAACTGACATGTGCTGCTCCCGGTGTGCGCACCCGCAGGTGGTGCGTCCGTCGTCGTAGCAACCCGCCCTGGCCACGCTGCACGCGCCCGGTTTCACAGACCTCGTTGTCAGACCGCCTTTGTCGCCGCCGCAGGCCTGGTCGGCGGCGCGCGGCCATTGCAGAGCGATCGACCTCCAGTAGCGTCGGCCCATGCGCAGCCTCGTCCTTGTCGTCTTTTCGATCACCCTGGGCCTCGGAGCCGGCTGCCCTGAAGACGGCCCCGGCGTCGCCGAGGGCGAGGGCGAAGACGGCGGCGAAGGAGAAGGTGGCAACCAGAGCGTCGACGTCGGCTGCGACGCCGACGACGCCTGCGACGACGGCCTGGTCTGCGACGTCGGCAGCGGCGACTGCGTGGCGGGTCTCGACTGCTCGGTGAACCCGGGCCTGTGCGCGTTCTGCGGCGAAGGGGCCACCGACTGCGGCTTCGGTGCCGCCGAGTCTTTCTGCGACGTCGATCACGGCAGCGTCTGCCGGCGCATCAAGACGGCCTGCGCGCCCTGCTCCGCCGACGCCGAGTGCGGCGAAGGACCCACCGGCTTGCCCTCGGTCTGCGCCGACGGCTTCTGCGCCCCCGGCTGCGGCGCCTGCGCAAAACGCTTCGCCTGCCTCGAAGGCGGCTGCGTGCCCCACCCCCAGGCCGGCACCTGCGACGGCGCCGTCTTGTGCGACGCATCGGGCGGAGGCTCGGTGTGTCCCGATGGCCAGACCTGCAGCGCGCTCGGGGTGTGCCTCAAGCTGTGCGCCGCCGACGTCGAATGCCCCGCCGGCGAGCTGTGCGTCGACGAAGGCGGACCCCTCGACGGCACCTGCGTTCAGGGTTGTCCGCTCGGCCAGCGCGTGACCACCAATGGCGTCGAGCAGGTCTGCCACGGCGACGGACGCTTCGGTGTCCCCTGCCCAACCCCGGGCTCCGCCGACGGCTGCCCCAACGGCACCGAGTGCCGCGCCGACGGCGCCTGTGAGCGCGCCGGTTGCCAGAGCGACGCCGAGTGCCCGCTGGCCCGCACCTACTGCGACAACCCCGACGCAGCCGAAGGCGGCGTCTGCCTCGACGGCTGCAACGACGCCGCCGACTGCGGCGCCTTTGAGCTCTGCGAAGACAACCAATGCCAGGCCCAGGGTTGTCGCTCGAAAGAGACCTCGTGCGAGCTCGGGCAATTCTGCTGCGGCGCCGAGCTGTTCGACGACGCCACCACCTGCCCCGGCGCCGTCGACGGCGCGTGCTTCGCCGCCCCCGACCCCTTCTGTCGAACCTGCGTCGAAGACGCCGACTGCGCCGACGTCAACGCCTTTGGCCAGGCCAGCTACTGCTACGAGCTCAAGCGCGAGAACGCGGCCGGCGAACAAGAGAGCCTCGGCAAGTTCTGCTCGACGGGCTGCCGCGACAACAACGACTGCCCGCGCGGCATCACCTGCCAGCCCGACCTGCCGGTGCCCGGCGGCGCCGAGGGTGAGGTCATCTCGGGCTGCCTCGACGCGCGCTGCGCGGCGCTGGGGAACTGATCATGCTCGGACGCCTCCTCTTCAACTCGCTGTTGTTCGCGGTGCTGCTCGGCGGCATCGGCGGGTTCCTGCTGCAGAAACGCGACGGGCAGCTCACGGTGCTCGACGTCGTCGTCGTCGTCGTCCTCGGCTCGCTGTGGGCCGGCGTGCTGGTGGCCGGCATCGAGACCCGCATCTACCCGATCAAAGACGCCGGCAAGCGCGCGGGCCTCGCCGCCGTGTGCGGCGCCGCGGCCTACGTGGGCCTCTTCAGCGGCGTCTCGTTTCTCGCCGGCTTCGGCCCGAACCCCTTGTTCATGTTGCTCGGCGTCGCCCTCGGCGGCGTGAGCCACGCCGTGCGCGCGCGCCTCTACGGCGGCCCGCGCCCGCCCCATGCTGGAGAGCCCGAATGATCCGCGCCGCCCGTTTCCTCTCGATGGCTGCCTGCTTGTCCTGCTGGTCGGGCGGCCTCGCGGCCTGCTTCTCCCTCGACCGCGTCGACGAGATCGAGCCCGGCGTCGTCGATGGACAGGCCGTGCGCCAGGCCGCGCCCGTGCCGCATCCGGCGGTGGCCCTCGACGGCGGGCACCGCATCCAGCGCGGCGCCGCCGACGGCGCCTTTTCGGTGACCGGCCTGACCGCCGGCTCGTGGAGCCTGCGGGCTTCGGTCGACGACGACGGCAACGGCTGGCCCGAGCTCGCCACCAGCGCGCGCTTTGCGATCGTCGAGGCCATCCACGGCAACGCCGGCCTGCGCCTGTCGGGCGTGCAGCTCGGGCAGGTCGAGCTGTTGCCGACCATCGAGGTCGCGGGCGTCGTCAACGACGTCGACGGCGCACCCGCCGCGGGAGCCACCGTCACCGCCCTGCGTCGCTTCGATGGGCGCGACGTGCCCGAAGCCTCGGTCGTCAGCGACGCCGATGGCGCCTTTCGCTTCGCGGGGGTCTCGGCGGGTGAGGCCCGCTTCGTCGCCGTCGCCGCCGGCGGTGCCCTGGCCTCGGCGCCGGTCAGCCGCGACCTGCGCGCCGCCGTCGACGACGTGGTGCTGCGGCTGGTCGAAGGACCGCCGCGCGACGTGCGCATCGACCTGCTGCCGCCGCCCGCCGACGACAGCGAAGCCTTTGTCACGCTGTTCTCCGCCGACGGCGCCAGCGACCGCGGCGGCCGGGTCCAGGGCGGCGGCGTCGTTGTCAGCCCGCCTGGCTTCGGTCCGTTCGATGTGTTCATCGAGGCCGGCGAGAGCCGCGGCGCACTGCTGGCGCAGGTGGTGCCCGCCGCCGCCCCAGACGACGGCGACGGCGACGGCGACGGCGACGGCGACATCGTCTGGGGCGTGGCGCTGCTGACGGTCGACGACCCGTGCCCCACAGACGGTCGCCCGCGCGACTGCGACCTCGACGGCGTCACCGGATTGCCGTTCAACACCGAGCGCTTGCCGATCATCGAAACCTGGCGGGCCTGCAGCCTCGCCTGCGGTGGCCTCGTCGGCACTGCCCTGCAGGAGGCCCGCTGTGCCGTCGACGCCAACGTCTTTGACTGCGACGACGACGGCGACGGCCAGAGCGACGTCAGCGAACCCGCCGGCTGCCAGAACCGCGGCACCGACTTCGACGGCGACGGGCTGTGTGGCGTCGACGATCCCCTGCCGCAGTGCGCCTCCAACGACCCCACTGCCAGCGACTGCGCGGCGGGCCAGGTCGGCATCGCCGCCAACCCCCCGGTGCGCCCGGAATTCGGTGGCCCGCCGGCCGAGGGCGAAGGCGAAGGCGAGGGCGAGGGCGAAGGCGAAGGCGAGGGCGAGGGCGAAGCCGGCAACCTGTTCGCGCGCACCAGCCACTTCGTCGCCGACGCACCCGGCCCGGTGCAGGGCTTCTTGGCGGGCGGCGATCCCGACGGCGATGCGCTCTTTGCCATCACCGCCGGCGGCGGGTTCATCACCCTCGACGATGCCAGCACGGGCGCCGTCACCGTCGACGTCAGCGCCGTCGTGCAGAGCTTCACGTACACGGTGCGCAGCAGCGACGGCATCGTCACCGGCCACGGCCGCGTGGGCGCCAACGTGCACCTCTGGCGCGGCGGCGACGCGGGCGGCCCGCGCGACACGGCGAACGCCGCCAACTGGGTGCCGTCCAGCGTCCCCGGGGCGAATGACACCGCCCACATCCCCGCCCGCGACGCCACCGACGACGACCCGCGCACCGACGCGACCCTGCCCGTCGACACGCTGCGCATCGAAGGCGGCGGCACCCTGGCCATCGGCGACGGCGACGTGGTCGTCGGGCGCAGCCTGGATGTCACCGGCGATCCGTTCGCCAGCGACGTCAACGGCGACGGGGCTGGCTCGCTGGTGCTGGGCGCCCCGGGCGGTCTCGTCACCGGCTTTGCCGGCACGGTCGGCGTCGCGCGCCTCCTCGTCGATGCCGTGTGGGAGCTCGAGAGCCCGACCCGGGCCGGCACGCTGCTGGTGCGCGCCGGCGGCGCCCTCTCCGCAGGAGAAGCCACCGTCGAGGTCGCCAGCGACGTCGTCGTCGACGTCGGCGGCAGCTTCGACATCGACGCCCTCTCGCTCGGCGTTGCGGGCGCGACGAGCGCCGTCTCGTGCGCGGGCACCTGCCTGGCCCGTGACCTGGCGTTCGTCGGCGACACCGCGGTGTCGGGTGTGCTCAGCGCCCGCAACGTCACGGCCACCGGCGACACGAGCGGCGGCGGCGGCACCGTCAGCGTCGTCGTCGCGCTGCGGTCGGCGGGCGCCTGGGCCGTCGGGCGCACCCAGCTCGGCAACCAGGTCAGCGAGCTGCCGGCCACCCTCGACGGCGACGTCTCGTTCGCCGGCACAGCGCTGCCCGACGACGTCGCCGTCACCGGACGCTGTGAGGGCGACGTGACGGTGCCCGCGACCGTGGCTGCGGTCTGCGGCAGCTTTGACGGGCGCGCGCAGATCGACGGCGTCCTCGACGTCACTGGCGTCGCCACGGTGGCGCCGCTCGCGCTGTCGTCGGGCCGCCTCATCGGGCGCGGCCCGGTGACCTTTACGCAGCCCGACAGCGGGCGCCTGGCGCTGACGCTCGAGCTCGCCAGCACCGCCGACGTGTTCGTCGACGGCAGCTTCGACGTCGAGTTGCTCGAATCGGCCGCGGGATCGACCGCTCGCCTGCGGTCGACGTGGCGCGCCGGCACGGTGCGCGTCGACGGCACGCTCTTCAACGGTCTGCTGGCCTTTGGCCAGGTCGCCGGCGACGTCGTCTTTGGCCCCGCCGGCCGGTTCGTGAACAACAACGGCATCGACGTCTTTGGCGTCCTGCGCTTCGAAGGCGGCGTCCTCGAGAACAACGGCCGGTTTGGCCTCCCGCAAGGCGTCTGTATCGGCAACGACGACAACAGCGTCGTCGGCACCGACAGCAGCCCCTGCCCGACCACCGACCTGCCGCCGTTCGCGCGGCCGAGCTTCAGCGTCATCCCGGCGGGGCCGGTGGGCGTGACTGCGGTGACCGTCGACGCCGGCGACCCCGACGACGCGTTCACGCTCACGCCGGGGCCGCTGCCGCCCTACGTCTCCTACGACGCCGCCAACGTCCGCTTTCTCGTGGACGAGCGGGCCGCGGACGCTCCGCCCGACGTCGTCGTCGTCAACGTCGTCGTCACCGGCGGCGGCGGGCTCACGGCCGACACCGACGTCTTGATTGTGCGCGGCGGGGTCTTGTTCGTCGGCGCCACGAGCGCCGATGCCAACGACCCCGGCAACTGGACCGACGGCGCCACGCAGCGGCTGCCCGGCGACGCCGACCTCGCCGTCGTCTGGCGTCCACTTTTCATCAACCAGCCGCGCCTGTCGGCCGACCTCTCGGCGGCGGCGCTCGTCATCCCCGTGGGCGGGCTGCTCGACCTCGGGGTCGCGACATTCACGGTGCACAACCGCGTCGAGGCCGACGGCGCCGTCGTCGGCGGAACGCTGCGGCTGGCGACGCCGACCGGCTTCCGCGGCTTCGTGCGCGGCAACATCGCGACCCTCGAAATCGGCAGCGTCCCGGGTGGCGGCTACGAGACCACCGGCCCGCTCACGACGACGTCGCTGTTGCTGCCCGGTGGAGCCCTGGACTCGTTCAGCGGCGCGCTCGTGGCCCAGAACACCACCGTCAGCCTCGGCGGCGCGCTGTTCCTCGACGCCGGCAGCCTCGGCGCTCTGACCATGCTCGACCAGAATTCGTTCCTCGAGGTCTCGGCCGGCGCCGGCGTGGCGATCGACCGCGTTGACCAGGTGGGCGGCGACCTCGAGATCCGCGGTGGCGTCGTCGACGTCGCCGGCGACGTCATCGCGCGCGGGACCTTCAACGTCCGCATCACGGGCGGCGCCCTGCGCGTCGGCGGCGACCTCGTCGAAGAGCTCGCGGGCACCATCGCGCTCGACGGTGGCGAGCTGCGCCTGTCGGCCGGCACCGCCCACGTCTTTTCACGTCAGCGGCCCGAGCCGAAGCTCTACGCCGCGAGCGTCGTCGTCGAAACCGGCGCGCGGCTGACGCTGCTGGGCACCGACGGCTTCGCCACGACCTTTGGCAGCTCGGTGACCCTCGAAGACGGGGCCATCGTCGACGGCGACGGCGACGTCGTCGTCAACGCCAGCCTGTTCGGTGCAAACGCGAGCTGGAACGTGCCGCGCACGCAGCTGCCCCCGGCCCGCCGCCGGCTCGAGCCGGCGCTCAACACCCGCCTGACGGTGATCGGCGGCCGCGCCGACATCAGCGGCGACTTCGCCAACGCCGGCAACTGCGAGGTCGCCGCCGGCGCCACGCTGGCGCTCAACGGCGCGGCCCGGTGCCTCGACGTCACCGCGGCCGGCCCCATCCTCGTCAACGGCCTCTCGTCGTTGTCGGTCGAGGGCACGTTGTTCTGGCGGGTCGGGGGCACCCTCGGTGAGGCGGGGGCGCTCGTGCTGCTGCGGCGTGACGTCGTCATCGACGCCGAGCTCGACCTGCGGGGGGCGACCCTCGCGGCGGGTCCCGGCGTCCACCGCTGGACCGGCGGCCAACCCGGGCTGCGCATGCTGCTGCCGGCCTTTACGACCGGGGGCACCAACGTGCTCATCACCGTCGACACCATCGACGTGCTCTTCGGCGGCGACGTCACCGTCTCTGCCAACGACGCCTTGAGCATCTCGGGGACCGGGCCCACCTGGGGCGACACCGGCTTCGTGCTCACCGTCGGCGGCCTCGTCCAGAACGAGGGCCAGGGCCAGGCCCTGCGCATCGACTTTGTCGACAGCGGCAGCTTCTCCCAGATCGGGGCGGGGTCGAGCTTCTTGTTCGGCGGCGCCGAGCGGTGCCGGGGCGGCACGATGACGGCGTTCAACGGCGCCCGCGACGAGTGCGCGCCCCTGTGATCCGCGCGGCTGAGCAGCGTGGCCTGAGCAGCGTGGCCTGAGCAGCGCGGCCTGAGCAGCGTGCCTGAGCAGCGTGGCCTGAGCAGCGTGGCTTGAGCAGCGTGGCCTGAGCAGCGCGGCTCAGTTTTGCAGGTCGACGAAGCGGCGCTCATGGGCGTCTCTGGCGACGTCGACGACGATGGTCTTCTTGAGCCCGTAGACCGGATTCTCAAGCACCACCGAGTGGCGGCCCGCCGACACCGTGAACGAGACCAGCGGGGTCTCCGCAGCGACGAGCACGCCGTCGACGGAGACACGGGCCCAAGGCTCGCTGGTGACGCTGAGGCGGCCGAAGCCCCCGACGACCGCCAACACCGGTGCTGCAGTCGTTGCGGTCGTCGTCGTCGGTGGCGAAGTCGGCGGCGAAGTCGCCGACTTGTCGCGCGGCCGCCGGGGCGCCAGCGTCGGGGGAGGCACGAGCGTCGTCG
>JBKJNL010000259.1:0-3056 GCA_046593615.1 Myxococcota bacterium
CCCGGGCCGAGGGCGTCATCGACGCCACCGCCGACCGCCTCGCCGAGCGTGGCAACCGCGGTGGCGGTGATCGCGGCGGACGTGGTGACGGACGTGGTGACGGACGTGGTGACGGACGTGGTGACGGACGTGGCGATGGTCGCGGAGATGGACGCGGCGATGGGCGCGGGCAGCGCCCCGGTGGCTCCGCAGAAGGCGCCGACGGCCAGGCCCCCCGTGAAGCGCGTGAGCCCCGCCTGGGCCCCGATGGCCGGCCGCTGCCGCCCCGTGAGCCCCGTGGCCCGCGCCTCGGCCCCGACGGCCAGCCGCTCCCTCCGCGCGAGCCGCGCCTCGGCCCCGACGGACAGCCGCTGCCGCCGCGCGAGCCGCAGTACCAGCTGGGCCCCGACGGCCAGCCCCTGCTCGGCCCCGACGGCCAGCCCCTGCGCAAGAAGCGCCGTCGGCGACGTCGGCGCAAGATCGCGGGTGAGCCCTCGGTGGCTGCCGCCGGCGGCGGCGCCGAAGGTGGCGACGACGAAGGCGACGACGAGGCCGATGGCGGCGACGAAGAAGGCGGCGACGACGCTGCTGAGACGCCTGCCGAGACGCCTGGCGAGAAGCCTGCCGAGGCCTCTGCTGAGAAGTCGCCTGACTCCGGCGCTGTGAAGACCGATGCGGGGGCCCAGGCGGGGACGTGAGCACGGGGCAGGCTCTGTTGGTGGCGGCGCTGGTTGCTTGCGCCGTCGTCCACACCAAGAGCCGCATCGGCGGCGCGCTGGCCACTGCAGGCTGGTGCGCCGCCGCTCTCGTTTATGGGTGGTTCGAGATCGCGGCCCGCGGCAAGGGCGTGGTCTTCCTCGAGATCCAGACGCCGCGCTGGGTGTACTTCGCGGTCGTCGGTGGCGTGCTGGTCTGGAACGTCGCCGTCGTCGTGCGCGCTTTTTCACGGCGGGTCGCCGGCCGCGGGACGACGCCGCCGCCCCCTCCCGCCGCGACGATCTGACACTGCCACTCACTGCCACTGACAACACCGGCACGGCCGGCCGCCGCCCGGCGTCCCCGACGAGGACGACGGCGCTTGAGAATTCTCGGGGCTGTGCTTCGTTCCCTCGATGACGACGCTCCCTGGTGCTGTGCTCTTTTCGCGGATCGAAGCCCTGTCGGTGGGGCTGCGCTTCGACGACCTTGGCTCCGAGGGCGACCAGCCCGTCGCCGCCTGGCGCTCCGACGGCGTTGTCGACGGCGCCCTCGACGAAGCTTCGTTTGCCGCCGCCGCGGGCATCGACGGCGCCGCGATCAAGCAGTTCGAGCCCGGGGCGGCGTCGCTCGAGCGGCTGGTCGAGGTGATGAGCCTGTCGGTGTTCGGCGAAGAGCCCGGGCCGCGCACCCGCACCCTGGTCGAGCTCATGAAAGAACACCTGCGCGACATCGTCGTCGTCGTGGGCACCGGCGACGGCGACCGGACCGGCGCTTTTCCGACCTGGCTCGCGGGTGTCGCCGACGACGGTCACCTGGTGGGGCTGTCGTCGGCGGTCATCTGGACCTGAGGGTCAGGGCCGGCGGGGCGCGGCCGGCGGCGGCGTCGTCAGCTCGTGCACCAGCCGGGTCATCAACAGCCAGGCCGGCTGCCGCGACGACTTGAGCGAGACGTCGGCGTCGGCCAGCAGCACGAGGCGCTGGGCGTGGCGGGCCGGCTCGTAGCGGCGGGCCGCCTGCAGCACCGGCGTCGCCCGATCGCCATAGAGATTGAGCTCACGGGCGGCGTCCTTGCCGTCGTCGAGCAGGGCCCTCGCCTGGGCGACCTGGCGCAGCTGCCAGGCCAGGAGGCCCAGCAGGCGCAGCGGCTCTTCGCGGGCCGCCTGCAGGGCCGCGGTGGCCCGGATCGCGGCCTCGCGGTTGCCCTGGGCGACGGCGCGGACAAAGGCGAACGCGTCTTCGAGGTGGGTGTCGGCGACGTGCTTGCTGACGTCGTCGGAGGTGATGCCCTCTTGCCCGCCGCGCGCGGGATCGGCGGGGTCGACGGCGACCTGCAGCTTCTCAAAGGCCCGCTCGAGGAGCGTGAGGTCGGTGCCGACCGTGATCGCCAGGGCGTCGGCGGCGCCGGGCTGCAGCTTGATCTTCAGCTTCTTTGCGCGGCGCGCGACCAGGCCGGGCATCTCGCGATCCTTCGGGTGATCGAAGCGACAGATGACGGCCTGCTTCGACTTGTCGAGCAGCTTGGGCAGCTTGTCGCGCAGGTCGATGTCGCCGAACACCAGGCACAGCACGGTCTCGGGGTTGGGGTTTTCGGCGTAGGCGGCAAAGGCTTCGACGTCGGCGTCGACGGCGGCGTCGGCGTCTCTGACTTCAACGAGCCGTCGCGGGGCCATGACCGGCAGCGTCTTGCACAAGGAGACGACTTCGACGCCGCGGCGGTCCTTCAGCGAGGTGCGGTCGTGGTTGAAGTCGGCGAGGCCGCCCGAGAGCACGCGGGCCCGGATCGCGGCCAGCGCGTCGTCGACAAAGACGCGCTCGGCGCCGCCAAAGGCGACGATGGGTGGCAGGGCTGCCGCCGAGTCGGCTCCGTCGAGGAGCGCCAGGAATTCTTCGGGGGAGCCGCTCTTGGCCATCGACGCCGCGGATGGCATCTCGGCCCATGCTCGTCGACACCCACTGCCACATCGATGGCGACCGCTTCGACGACGACCGCCTCGCCGTCTTGACCCGCGCCAGAGACGCCGGCGTCAAAGCCATGGTCAACGTCGGCTGCGACCTGCCGTCGTCGCGTCGCTCGCTCGACCTGGCCCGCACCCACGCCGACGTCTGGGCCACCGTCGGCGTCCACCCCCACGAAGCCAAAGACGCCCCCGCCGGCTTCGACGACGACCTGTTGGCCCTGTGCCGCGATCCGCGCTGCGTCGCCGTCGGCGAATGCGGCCTCGACTACCACTACGACCACTCGCCGCGCGACGTGCAACGCTCTGTTTTTGCTCGACAAATCGCCGTCGCGAAAACGGCGCGCAAGCCCATCGTGCTGCACATCAGAAATGGTGAGGCCGGTCCGGCGTTTCACGAGGCGCTGGAAATTCTCGAAAGCG
>JBKJNL010000447.1:0-2788 GCA_046593615.1 Myxococcota bacterium
CCGCCGTCGACCGCTTCGTCGACGAGCACCTGCGCCTCGGCAAGGGCCGCGGCTACCGCGTCGACGGACGCGGCTTCGACAAAGGCCGCGCCGCCGGCCTGGCGCTGCCGCTGCCGCCGGCTCCCGCGGTCACGACGTCGAAGCAGACGACGACGAAGCCGGCGACGACGAAGACAACGAAGCCGGCGACCTGATCAGCCGAACAAGCCGGCAAAGGCGCCGTCGACCTCGCCGAAGCGATCGCCCGCGAAGCCCGCGGCCTGCATCGCCGACAGCAAGACATTTCCGGGATGGGCGCCGCCGCCCGCCAGGTGCCGACCCGGTCGCAGCCCGCCCGCGCGCCCGGCGACCAGCAGCACCATGTCTTCGACAGAGTGGGTGGCGAACTCGCTGGCGTCGTCGTTGAGCTGCCGCCCGTGTCCGGCCTCGGGCATGAACACGATGGCCGCGTTGTCGAGCAACGAGCCGTCGCCTTCGGGGGTCTCCTTCATTTTTTGCAGCAGGTAGGCGTACTGGCGCAGGTGCCAGTAGAGCATCGCGCTCACCTGCAGCTGCCCCTTGTTGTCGCCGTCGCCGTTGTGACCGACCTCGTGCAGATCGGCGCGGCACACGAGGCCCGGGCGCTCGAGCTCGGCGGCCACGCCCGAGAAGATCGAGGTCACGTTCATGTGCGACTGGAACGCCGTCAGCTGCAGCGTCGCCGTGTCTTTCAGGTCGCAGACAAAGGCCATGTGGATGAGGTCCATCATGATCTGCGCGCGCTCTTCTTCGCCCGAGTAGCCGGTGTTCTGCTGGATGGTGTCGCTGCCCGCGCCGGCGTTGTCGCCGCCGATGTCGTCGTCGACGCCGGGGTCGGCCAGGGCCCGGCAGCTGCCCGTCTGCGGCGGCGCGATGGCCGCCACGCGCAGCTCGAGGGCCCGCAGCTCGTCGAAGTGACGCTCGAGGCGCAGCCGATCGGCGGCACCCACCTGCCCGAGGATCTTCTGGCGCTTGCTCGTCACCAGATCGAGCACGCTGAGCCGCTGACGCTTGGTGAAGTCGAGGCGGGCCGCGGCAGCGACGTCGTCGGGCGGCGAAAACGCCTGGAACAACGACGACCAGGCGATCTGGTGGTTGGCCTGCGCAGCGATGCGCCCGTCGCGGCCGCCGGCCGAATACGAGATGAACTCGCGGCCCGAGAAGTCGAAGCCGCTCAAGTAGAAGACCGGCTGGGCCCGCAACACCAACGAGCTGCGCGCTCCCGCCCCGGCACCGGCGCGGGCGGTGTTGATGGCCTGCTGCACCAGCTGGTCCGACGACGCGCCGTTGGCGATGAAGCTCGAGGTCGTCGAGCGCGTGCCCGACAACAGCGGTGAGCAGCCGCCGCCGTGGAAGTTGCGGTAGGCGCCGCCGGCGGGGGTGTCGTTGCCGTCTTCAGCGAAGCTGCCGCCGCGCACGAACGGGATGTTGAGCCCGCTGACCATCGTCACGTCGTCGAGCAGCGACCGCCGCTGCAAGGCCCGCAGCGGCGTCGTCACCGCCGCCGACAGCGCGCCGGGTGCCTGCGGCGTGAAGCTGCCGTCGGCGTTGGTCGTGCCGGGCACGATGAAGTGGTTGTCTTCGCTGACGACGTTGCCGTCGATGCGCACGCGGTTTCGCTGGGTGCCGTCGGCGCCGAGGGCCTGCCCGGCAAAGATCACGGCGTAGCGGCGCGGCACACCATTGGACTGCGCGCGGGCCGTTCCCAGCAACGACGGCAGTGCGTGCTGCGCCGGCAGGTTGCCGTTGTCGTCGAGCATGGCCTCGAGCAGCGGCAGTCCGATGGCCGCGCCGAGCGCGCCCTGGAGCAACGAACGACGTCGCATGTGCGGACCCTTCGAGAAGTTCTTCGTGCTGTTCGTGCTGTTCGTGATCTTCATGGGGCACTCCCGACGACCGGCTCGCGGCGGGTGACGAACTGCTCGCCGCCAATCTGCTCCAGCAACAGCTGGTCGAGGCGGCCGCCGTCGTCGACGAAGCGGCGGTGCCAGGCGTCGGCGACGCCGAGCTCGTCGTCGGCCAGGGGCCGCCCGTGTGAGAACGACAGCAGCTGCTCCATCACGCACGGGCCCACCAGGCCGTTGTCGACCAGCTTCTGCGACAGCTCGCGCGGCCCCGAGAACACGCCGAAGCCCGGCAGCTCGCCGACGCCGTCGATCAAGCAGTCGACGTTGTCGTCGTCGTGGGTGCGGAAGCGGCCCTGGATGTCGTAGCGCTCGAGGCCGAAGCCGATGGGGTCCATCTGGCTGTGGCAGCTGTTGCACGACTCCGACTGCGTGTGGGCCCGGTAGCGATCGGCCTTGCACACCGCGTCTTCGGTCAGCGGCGGCGGCTCGTCGGCGTTCACCGTCGCCGGCGGCGGATCGATGGGAATGCACATCAAGCGGTTGCGAACCAGGATGCCGCGCTGCGTGGGGCTCGTGTCGTTGAACTTCGAAAACGACGCCAACACCGCACCGTGCGAGAGCAGGCCGGCGCGGTCGGTGCCTTCGGTGCTGACCCAGCCCGGCTGCCCCGGTGGGTCTGTCGGCGTCGGCCGCGGCAGCCCGTAGTGGTCGGCGAGCACGTCGTCGACAAAGGTCTCTTCGAGGCGGAACACGTCGAGGTAGTCGCGCCGTTCGTCAAAGACGACGCGATCGATCAGGGCGTTGGTCTCGGTGGCGAAGCGCTGCGACAGATCGGGGGCGATGGGGATCGCCCGATAGCCGAGCCACATGGCGTGGAAGCGCTGCAGCTGCGTGCGCGCTTTGTCGTCGGCGAGCATGGTCTC
>JBKJNL010000286.1:0-2667 GCA_046593615.1 Myxococcota bacterium
GTGGGAGTCGCCGTCAACTCCCTCGGCGAACCGCCGGGACCGCCTGTCGTCGTCGCTGTCGCGGCCGTGTTCGCGGCCGTGTTCGTGTTCGTGTTCGTCGGGTTCTGCGGCTTCACCGTCAACGCGCGGGGCGAGGCCGGCGCGTCAGACGTTCGGCAGCGGGGCGGTGGGCGCCTGCAGGTTCACGTCGTTGACCGACTCGACCACCGCGACCTGGTCGCCCATCTTGAGGGCCGCGTGGATCAGGAGGATGTCTTCGTTGTAGTGCCGCATACAACCATGCGACACATCCTTGCCCATATTCTTGTAATCAAATGTGCCGTGCAGCTCTTCGCCCGACCTCGACGCCGGCCCATTCACCCACGACAAATCGACCAGGCGCTTGCCGAATGAGTTGTCGTTGTTCCACAGGCGCAGGCTGAGATTTTTGCAGTCCTGCTCGTTCAAGAAGCCGGTGACCTTCTTGAGCCCGCTCTGGGTGGCGTTGCCTTGTGAGCCGACGGCGTTGCTGAAGATGCCCTGCACCTGGCCGGCGCTGTCGTAGAGAAATGTGCGGTGCTGGTCTTTGACGACGACGACCCGCACCGGTTGCCCCTGGTAGAATGGCGGCGGCGCGTGGTTCGGCTGTCCCGTCGACGACGACGACGTGCCCGGGGCCGGCGCCAGGGCCTCCATCGCCGCAAACGTCGCCTGGTCGACCACGCCGTTGATGCGCACGCCGGGAAACGTCGCCTGCGCGTGGCGCTGGAAATTGCGCACGCAGGTCTCGCATTGGTTGCCCCAACTTCCGTCGACGCCGCCGACGAGCGCGCCGGTCGTGCCTGCGTAGGGGCGCATGGAGAAACCCATGTCCAGCAGTGCCTGCTGCAGCTTCATCACGTGCGGGCCGCGGGCGCCGGCGCCGACGGTGGCCCGGCCGGCGCGCACCTCGTCGAGGGAGATGTCGGCGGCGAAGCGGGCGTGAGCGGCGGCGGGGCTGGTCGGCGTCGTCGGCGTCGGATTTGCCGGCGTCGTTGGGGTCGGGGTCGTCGGACTTGCCGGCGGCGGCGGCGTCGTTGGTGTCGGCGTCGGGGTCGTCGGCGCCGCGCGGGCGGTCGCCAGGTCGAAGTCGAGGGCGCGGGCGGTGGCGCCATCGACGACGCCGTCGGCGGGCAGGCCCTTCGCGACCTGGAAGACCTTGACGGCGGCTTCGGTGGCGGGGCCAAAGATGCCGCGGTTCTTGGCGCCGGCACCGAGGCTGACGCTGCAGGGCACGCCGAAAAAGGCAGCGACGACGTTGAGGGCGTCTTGCACGAGCCCGGTGCCGACGGTCTTCTGGCCGTCGACGCGCTTCAACGACACCGCGGGCATGCCGGCAGCCGCGGTCGCAAACACCTGCGCCAGCTCGGGCGTCTGCGCGAGCGTGCGTGTGCCGAGGGGTTGATCGGTGCCGGTCTTCTGCCGCAGCAGCGTCGACAACGTCGAATAGGCCTGCCCCGCCGGCGACGCCGAGTCGAAGCCCGTCGTGGTCGTCGCCTGCGGCTCGAGGGCCAGCAGTTGCCGGTAGAGCCCTTCGAGCTCGGGCCCGGCCACCATGCCGTCGCCATCTTTGTCGAGGGGCGCGTTCGGGCTCGTGGCCAACAGCGGCGACAACGCCGGCGTGGCCTGAAGCTTCTGCACGTCGACGGCCTGGTCCTGGTGGCGGGTCAGGAAGTCCTGGAGCTTGATGCGCGTCATGGCGAACCCTACCGCGCCGGCGGGCAGATCAAACGACAACGACGACGCGCCCCGGACCCGCCCGAGCGGGAGTCCCGGGCGCAAAAAGGCGGTCAGCGGTTCAGGTGCGACTCGATGAACCAGAGATCCTTGTCGATGGCCCGCACCACGCCGGTGAACAGGTCGGCGGTGACGGCGTCGCCGAGGGCCGCGCTTTCGTCGATGGCCGCGCGCGTGACCTTGCCATAGGCGGCGTAGCGGTCGGCGAGGGCCGCACACAGCGCCGCGCCGTCTTTGGCGTCGAGGGGAAAGGCCGGCAGCGTCGTCGTCGAAGTCGCCGCCTGCAGCGTGCCCCTGGCCGTGCCCGCCAACGTGGTCACGCGCTCGGCGAGGTTGTCGACGTGGGCGTCGACGTTGGTGTGCAGCTCGTCGAACAGCATGTGCAGCTCGCGAAAGGTCGGGCCCTTGACGTTCCAGTGGGCTTGCTTGGTGGCCAACGAGAGGTCGAGCGCGCCGGCCAGGCCGGTGTTCAGCAGGTTGCAGAGCTTCTCGCGGCGGTCGGCGGGGATGTCGATGCGGGTGTTGGTCATGGGGTCCTTCAGGGCTGTGTCAGCGGAGCTGACGTAGAGACTGGATGCCCAGGGACCCACAAGGTCGCGCCCCATTCTTTCTGCGGTCAGCCGGGCGCCGGATCAAACATCGCGCGCTCGATCGCCCAGGCGCATCGACGCGCGTCGCAGGCTCTGTTCGTCGAGCTTGCCGATGGCCTCGCCGGGCCGGGCGACCACCAGCACCTGCGCCGGCAGGGCCACGCCCGAGCGGAACAGCGCCCGTGAGCCGAGCACGGCGCCGGCGCCGATGGCCCCCGAGAGCACCGGCCGGCCGCTGTCCTGGCCATTGACGACGACGTTTTGGCCGGGGCCGTCGGCAAAGAACGCGACGCTGGTGGTGAGAAAGATGTCGCGCCCAAAG
>JBKJNL010000775.1:0-2737 GCA_046593615.1 Myxococcota bacterium
CGTCAGCGAACGTCAGCGAACGCAGGCCGACGTGAATTCCTGGCAGACGTCGTCGGCGCAGCCCGCGGCGCATTCGACGTCGTCGACGCAGGCGTCGCCCGCGGCAAAGACCGCGACGCAGACGCCGCCGTCGCAGAAGCCGGCGTCGCAGTCGTCGTCGGTGGCGCAGGAGCCGCCGTGGCCGGCGGTCGCGACGCAGACATCGTCGCAGCGGCTGCGGTAGGGGCAGCGCTGGGCGAAGTCGCAGGCGTCGCCGACCGCGACGACCGCGGGCTCGCGGCACACGGCGCCGTCGCAGCGGGCGGGCAAGACGCAGGGCACGCTGTCGTCGCTGCAGGCGTCGCCGACCGCGCCGCGGGCCACGCACACGCCGCCGTCGCAGAAGCCGGCGGGGCCGCAGGCGCTGGCGTCGTCGTCGCACGCGGTGCCGAGCTCGCGCACGACCTCGCACACACCACACAGCGACAGGTCGAGCGCACAAAAAGTGCCTGGCGCGCAGACAAAGGAATCGGCGTCGAGGCCGCAGGCGCCGCCGGCTGCGACGTTGCCCTGCCAGACCTGCGCGCACGGACCCGACAGCTCGAGCAGCTGCTCGTCACACGACGACGCGCTGATGTGGGCCGCGCAGGCGTCGAGGCCGGCCTGCGTCAGCTGCAAGAGCCCGGCGGCGGCCAGCGGTGTGAAGCGCGGCTCAAAGGCGGCCTCGCAGCTCTCGGCAAAGGCCACGCGGCAGGCGGCTTCGTCGTCGACGGCCATGCGCCCGCAGCGCAGGTAGAACGGGCAGAAGATCGGCGCGAGCTCTTCGCAGTAGCGGGTGGCGGGGACGGCGTCGTCTTCGCCGTCGCTTTCTCCTTCGCCCTCTCCGTTGCCGACCGCGATCGATGGCGGCGCGGGGCAAGCGACGACGACAAAGACGACGACAGAGGCGACGACGAAGGACACGAACGAGCAGCGCATGCGCTCTGCTGCCACGCGGGGTGCCGGGTTCAAACGGCGGTCTGGCTGCGCACGACGACAAGGCCGGGGCTTCGTCGAACAGCGAAACGTTAGAAGGGCGCATGGCGCGCAGCGGCTTCGTCGATCGTCACCAGGCCCGCATCTTCTGGGAAGAGCGGGGTGCAGCAAGCGCCGCCGCCGTCGTCGTCTTGCACGGCGCCTTTGGCGCGAGCCCGGCGATGGAGAACCAGATCGCCGCCCTTGCAACAAGCCGACGCGTGATCGCCATCGACGCCCGCGGGCACGGCCGCTCGAGCCACGACGGCGACGCCCTGCACTACGCCGACCTGGCCGACGACGTCGTCGCCGTGCTCGACGCCTTGCACATTGCCCGCGCCGACGTCGTGGGCTGGAGCGACGGCGGCATCGTCGGCCTCGACCTCGCCCGCCGCCACGCCGCCCGCGTCGGCAAGGTGGTGGCCATCGGCGCCAACCGCTCGCCCGAGGGCCTCGGCGCGGCCCTCGCCGGCTTCGGTGCCATCACCGCCGACGAGCCGGGCCTGGCCTTTTCGCGCGGCCTCTACGAAGAGCGCGCCCCGCACCCCGCGCGCTGGCCGCGGCTCGTCGAGCAGCTGAAGGTCATGCTGTTGAACGAGCCGCGCTGGAGCGACGCCGACCTCGCCGTCATCCGCACGCCGGTGCTGCTCATCTACGGCGAGCACGACGACGTCACCGCCGAGCACGCCGCCGGCATGCAGCGGGCCATCGCCGGCGCCCGGCTGCTGACCATCGCCGGCGGCACGCACATGGTGCCGGTGCAAAAGGCCGACGAGGTCAACGCCGCCATCGCCGCCTTTTTCGACGGCTGACAAGACGGCTGCCACGACGACGACGACGACGACGACGACGACGACGACGACGTGTTCGTGGTCGGCGTGCTCCGACACCCCGGAGCCAACGCGCCACGCCAAGCCGACCCCGAGAGAGATCGGCCGCCGACGAGTCGCCGTGATCGCTCGTCAGGCCGCGAGCTCCAGCGGACCCAGCGCTCCGGTTGACAGCGCTGCCGCCGCCGGGCGACAAGGTCGCCACTAGACCGATTGGTCTAGTGGCCGCCACACACCAAAAAGGGAGAAGCCAGATGCATGTTTCCAAGGACCAGGTCGACGTCAAGATGGAGATCCCGGGTGCGGTGATCCGCCAGCGCACGGAATTCGGGACGGTGCGCGGCTTCGACAAGATCAGCTGCGAGTACTTCAGCCTCGCCCAGGGCGTGGACACGACCCCGCTGTTCCAGGGCCTCGACGGCAACATGTGCCAGTGCCCGCACTGGGGCTTCGTCATCCAGGGCCGGATCACGACCACAGACGCCAAGGGCACGACGGAGACCGTGAACGCCAACGACCTGTTCTACTGGCCGCCGGGGCACAACGTGAAGGTCGAGCAGGCCGCGGAGATCGTGATGTTCAGCCCGCAGCACGAGCACACCCACGTGATCAATCACATGAAGGACAAGGTGAAAGGCTGACCGCGCCCCGGGCTCTGCGCGTCGCTCACGACGACGTCCCGGCTCACAGGAGCCGGGACTTGTTGCGGGGACGGGCCCGGTGCGTGACGGTTCGTGGGATGACCCACCCGACGAAGCAACAGCTGCTCGACACGGGCCTCGGGATGCTGCTCAAGCACGGCTACAACGATCTGGGGATTGCGGCGCTGCTGCACGCGACCGGAATTCCCAGATCGTTGTAGCCGTGCTTGAGCAGCATCCCGAGGCCCGTGTCGAGCAGCTGTTGCTTCGTCG
>JBKJNL010000831.1:0-7819 GCA_046593615.1 Myxococcota bacterium
CTGCTCGGCGGCCTCGTGGCCGCGCTGCGCTCGAGCCGCGCGGCGGCGGTCAGCGGGCTGCCGACGCTCGACAACCGGTCCTTTGTCGAAGAGCTGTTGGTGCCCGCCTTTGTGGCCGCCGTCGGTGTCACCCACCCGCCCGCCGGCGTGCAGGCCGGGCGCGTGGCGTTCTTGAACGGGCAGCTGCTGCTGCTCGATCGCGCCGCCCTCGACGACGTCGGCGGCTTCGGCGCCGTGGCCGACACCGTGCTCGAAGACGTGGTCCTCGCGCGGCGCCTGCTCGCGCGCGGCCACAAGCTCTGCCTCGTCGACGCCCGCGGCCTGGCCCACACCCGCATGTACCAGGGCTTCGTCGACGTCGTCCGCGGCTTCGGCAAGAACGCGCGCGCCTTGCATGGCCGGGCTTTGGTGCCGCTGGCGCTGCTGTTGGTGACGGTGCCGCTGTTGCCGTGGATCGGCCTGGCGGTCGCTGTTGCCAGCCCCGGCAGCCGCGACGACCTCTACGCCGGCGCCGGCGTCGTCGTCTGCGCCGCCATCGCCATGTTGAACCGCACCCGGCTGGGATCGCCAGCGCTGTTGGGGCTGTTGTCGCCGCTGGCCCAGCTCGTCGTCGCCGTCGTCTTCGTGCGCGCGGCGCTGGTGCGGCGCGGGACCTGGCGGGGCCGCACCTTTCCCACCTGACGCCCTTTCACGTATCGAGCCCTGCGATTCTGGAGGTTCACTGTGTCCAACCCGCTCACGTTCGACGACGTCCTCGAAGCCATCAAGCCGCACCCGAAGAAGCGGGTGGCCGTGGCCTGCGCGCAAGACGAAAACGTCCTCGACGCCGTCGCCCGCGCCGAACGCGACAACGTCGCCGACTGCGTCCTCGTCGGCGACCGCGAGAAGATTCTGGCCGCCGCCGAGATCGCCGGCGCCGACATCTCGACGGCGGAGATCATCGACGAGCCCGACACGACGCTGGCGGCGCGCAAGGCCGTGCAGCTGGTGTCGTCGGGCGATTGCCACATCGCCATGAAAGGCAAGCTGCACACCGACGACTTCTTGCGGGCCATCCTCGACAAGGAGGTCGGGCTGCGCACCGGGCGTCTGTTGAGCCACGTGTTCCTGCTCGAGGTGCCGATGCCGGTGAAGCGGCTCATCTTTGTCACCGACGGGGCCATGAACATCGCGCCCAACTTCGAAGAGAAAGCGCAGATCTGCACCAACGCCATCGGCCTGGCGCGCCTGTTCGGCATCGACCAGCCCAAGGTCGCGGCCCTCGCCGCCGTCGAGCTGGTGAACCCGAAGATGCAGGCCACGCAAGACGCGGCGGTGCTCTCGCTCATGAGCTACCGCGGGCAGTTCGAAGCCGGCATGATCGAAGGCCCGCTGGCCCTCGACCTCGCCGTCAGCGAAGAAGCCGCGCGCATCAAGGGCGTGAAGAACCCGGTGGCCGGCAAAGCCGACATCCTGCTGATGCCGTCGCTCGAGGCCGGCAACATCATGGTCAAGGGCTTCTCGCACCTCGCTGGCGGACGCACCGCGGGCATCCTGCTCGGGGCAAAGGCGCCCATCGTGCTCACCAGCCGCAGCGACAGCGCCGAAGCCAAGTTCCTGTCGATCGCCTGCGCCGTCTACGCCGCCGACATGGAGGCCGTGCGCGTCAAGGTCGGCAAGGTGCGCGGATGAGGGGCCGAGCTGTCGCCCAGCCAGGCTTGCCGCCCGCCTCGCCGCCCGCGTTGCAGACCGCGGCGCGATCACCGATGGGCCTGTGATGAGCAACGCCATCGTCGTCGTCAACTGCGGCAGCTCGAGCGTGAAGCTCGATGTCTTTGACGTCGCCTGCAAAGAGAACCCGTTGTCAGCGGTCGCCGAGCGCGTCGGAACGTCCGAGGCGTTCGTGAAGCTCGACGTGCGCGGCAAGAAGACCGAGCGCAAGCTGGCTGGGGGCAGCGGTGGCGGTGAGGGCGGCGCTGGCGGCAGCGGGCTGGCCGACCACATCCGGGCCATCAACGCCCTGCTCGACGACGTCAAAGAGCAGGGCTTCGTGCCCGTCGCCGTGGGCCACCGCGTGGTGCACGGCGGCGACACCCTGACCCACGCCACCGTCGTCGACGACGCCACCGTGGCCGAAATCGAGCGCTGCGTTCCCCTCGCGCCGCTGCACAACCCGGCCAACCTCAAGGGCATCGCCGCCGCCCGCGCGCGCCTGAAAGACATCCCGCAGGTCGCCGTCTTTGACACCGCGTTCCACGCGACGCTGCCGCCCGAGGCTTATCTGTATGCGATACCGCGGCGGTTCCACGCCGAGCTGCGCATGCGGCGCTACGGGTTCCACGGCACCTCGCACGGCTACGTCGCCGACCGCGCCGCCTCGTTCTTTGCCCGCCCCCTCGAGACCCTGCGGCTCGTCACGCTGCACCTGGGCAACGGTTGCTCGGCCTGCGCCATCGACAGCGGCAAGAGCGTCGACACCACGATGGGCTTCACGCCCCTCGAGGGGCTGATGATGGGAACCCGCAGCGGCGACGTCGATCCCGCCGTCGTCCTGCAGATGGCCCGCACCCTCGGCGTCGACGAGACCGAGCGCGTGCTCAACAAAGAGTCGGGCCTGAAGGGCGTCTCGGGCCTGAGCCACGACATGCGCGACCTCGTCGCCGCCGCCGACGACGCCGCCCACCCCCAGCAGGCCGACGCTGCGCTGGCCATCACCATGTTCGCGCGCCGCGTGCGCAAGGCCGTCGGCGCGATGGCCTGCGCCATGGGCGGCCTCGACGGCATCGTCTTTACCGGCGGCATCGGCGAAGGCTCGGCCCGCGTGCGCGCCGCCGTGTGCGACGGGCTGCGCGTGGTCGGGGCGCTGCTGCACGAGCGCAAGAACGGTTTGTCGTCGACAGCCGAGCGCGACCTCTCGACCATGGACTCGCGCGTGCGCATCCTCGTCATCCCCACCGACGAAGAAAGAGCCATCGCCCGCGACGTCGCCCGCCTCGTCCCCGGCCTGCTGCCGACGGCGTTGTCGACGACGTGAGGTTGACGACGTGATGGGCAACACGACCACTTGATCGTGCTGCATCGCTGCGTTCCTGTTGCTGCGTTCCTGTTGCTGCGGCGAGGCGCCACCGTCGGCTGCGCCGCCCTGCCGCGCGACGGGTCACCGCAGGCGCACGACTCCTGCCGCGCGCGCTGTCGCGGTAGCTCTGGAGCATGAAACCGCGAAAAGCGCTGGCGCTGCACATCATCCACGTCGCCACGTCGGTGTCGGGCCTGGTGGTCGCACACACCCTGCTTCACGGCTGGGTGGGCTTCGTCGTCGTCGGCGCCTGCTCGTTTCTGGCCTACATCTCGTGCTTCACGCTGTTTCACGACGCGTCGCACGGCTCGCTCGGGCTCTCGGCCGAGGGCCACAGCGTCGTCACCGGCGTCGCGGCCCTGCCCCTGCTCTTCTCGGGGCATGCCCAGCGCCAGCTGCACCTGCGCCACCACGCGCGGCCGCTCGCCGACGACGACGTCGAGGGCCAGGGCGCGCGCTGTTCGTTCTGGCAGGCGTTCATCAGCGGGCCGCTGCTGGTGTCGGCCATGATCATCCAGGGCTTCCGCGCGGTGCCGTTGCGGTTGCGCGCCGTCGTCGTCGCCGAGTGGGTCGGCTCGCTGAGCATCGCCCTCGCGCTGGTGTGGGCCGGCTACGGCGTCTTCGTCCTCGTCGACGTCGCGCTGCTTTTGACCATGGGCGTCTGGGCCTCGCACCTGCCGCACCACACCCCGTCGTGGCTGGCCCGGGTCGCCGGCGTGCTCGTCTGGACCCGCCACCCGGTGCTGCTCTCGCTGCTGTTTCACGACGAGCACCACCGCCGCCCGCGGGTGCCGTGCTCGGAGCTCACCGGCCCCGTCGAACACGCCGCTCACTGACCGTCAGGTGATGCGTCGCCGTTGACCGAAAGAGCGCAGCGCCCCAGACCGCGTCCATGAGCCTCGTCGTCGTCGAACAAGGTCCCCACTGGGCGGTGCTCGACAAGCCGGCGGGCATGACCGTCGTCGCCGGCCGCGGCGTGCCTCGCCCCACGCTGCTCGATCTCGCCGTCGAGCGCTGGCCCGATGCCCGGCCTGTGCACCGCCTCGACAAGCCCACCACCGGCTGCTGCGTCGTCGCCAAGAGCGCCTTTGGCCAGCAGGCCCTGAGCGACGCCTTTCGCCGCCACATCATCGACAAGCGCTACGTCGCCATCGTCGTCGGCCTGCCCGCCTGGGAGAAGCTCGACGTCGACGCCCGCCTGGCCCGCGTCGACGATCCCGACCTGCCCGCGTCGGTCAAAGGCGCGCTCAAAGGCAAGAAGACCCTGTCGATCCAGACCGTCGACGAAGAAGCCGGCGTGCGCGCGCTGACCCGCTTCAAGGTGCTGGCCCGCGGCGACGGCGTGACGTTGATCGAGTGCCGACCCGAGACCGGGCGCATGCACCAGATTCGCTGTCACCTGGCCCACGTCGGCTTCCCGCTCGTCGGCGACGCGCTCTATGGGGCGGCGGTGCGGTTCATCGACGGCCAGGACGTCGCGCTCCACGCGCTGTGCTTGTCGTTTCCGCGGCCCGAGGGCGGGCGGGGGTTCGTCACCACGCGGCTGCCGTCGACGTGGGCGAAGTTCCTGAAAGAAAAGCGCCTCGACACCGCCGGCGTCGACGAAGCCCGCGTGCGCTTCTTGAAGCCGGTGGCCCAGGCGGCCCAGGCCCAGCTGGCGGCCGCCCAACAAGCAGCCCAACAAGCAGGGCGACCGTCTCGCGGTGATGGTCGCAACGTTCGCGGGACTGCGAAGCCTGCGCCGAAAACGAAGCCGTCGTCGTCGTCGCCTAGACCGTCGAAGCCGCCTCGCCCCTCTGCGAAGAAAGGGCCGCCTCGATCGTCTCCTTTGGCAGGTAGCGCTCGATCTTCTGAAGCACGTCGAGGCGATCGACGAAGTCGCTGATGTAGTCGAGCTTGTCGGTGTCGAGCTGCAGCACCTCGCACGACTTCCAGCTCAACAGCCAGCGGTCGTAGAGGTCTTGCAGCAGCTTCAGGTAGGCGTGGGGGATGCTCTGTTCCATGGCCCGACCCCGCAGCTTGATGCGCTGCTTGGTCGTCTTGAGCGAGCAGCTCAAGTAGATCATGAGATCGGGCGGACGCAGCGAATTGCAGATGGTCTTGTAGAGCTCGGCGTAGGTGGCGAAGTCGCGATCGCTCATGCGCTTGCTCTGGTGCAGCGCGGTCGCAAAGATCTCGGCGTCTTCGTAGATGGTCCGGTCTTGCACGACGATGCCGGGGGTGCGGTCGAGCTCCTGGTGGATGCGGAACTTGTGGGCCAGAAAAAACACCTGCGAGTGAAAGGCCCAGGCATCCATGTTCTGGTAGAAGTCGGCGAGATACGGGTTTTCGTCGTTGGGCTCAAAAAACGGCGAGATGCCATATGTCTTACACAGGAAATCAACGAGCGTTGATTTTCCGGCGCCGATGTTGCCGGCGATGGCGATGTAGACGCGAGCGCCTGGCGCCTGGCGCCTGGCCCCGTTGTCGGTGACAGCGTTTGCCGGAGCAGAGAGACCAGCAGCCGTCGACGTCAACGCAACCTCCGTCGACGATCGCTCCCCGATCACCGCGGCGGCAGCGTCCCCCCGTGACGTCGTCGTCGTCAATGCCTCGTCGCACGGGCCCACGACTCGTCGCGGCGCCATCGACCAGGAACCCATGAAGGGCTGTTGGCGCCTTCCGCCACAGCGGCGCCGCGCGAATTCGCGCTTGGCAGCGTCGCGCCGCCGTCGTTCGTACCTCCGAGGTCATGCGCCCGAAAACTCGCGGGGATTCGAGCGAGTTGCCATCGTGCGGCCGTATGTCCGACAGCCGCCCCCCGACGACGACCACGCCTCCCGGCCCCACCGGTTCGGCGAGCGCGTCGTCGTCGAGCGCGTTTGGTCGCCTCGGTGAGATCGCCGGCGTCATGGCCCGCCACGGCTTCGCGCCGACGATGCGCACGATCCCGATCGTGCGCAGCTTCGCCAAAGACGACGACGACGGCCGCCGCAAGCAGCCGGTCGCCATCCGCTTCGCCGCGATGCTCGAAGATCTCGGGCCGACGTTCGTGAAGCTCGGGCAGATCCTGTCGACGCGCGCCGACCTGCTGCCGCCCGACTTCATCGCCGCGCTCTCGCACCTGCAAGACGCGGTGCCGCCCTTCGCCGAAGACGAGGTCAAGCGCACGCTGGCCGAGGCCTGGGGCGTGCCCGAGGCCCGGGTGTTCACCGAGCACTTCAGCGCCTTTGACGCGACGCCGCTGGCCTCGGCGTCGATGGCCCAGGTGCACGCCGCGACCTTGAAAGACGGCAGCGACGTCGTCGTCAAGGTGCAGCGCCCGGGCATCACGCTGCAGGTGCAGAAAGACAGCGAGATCCTCGTGATCCTCGCCCAGCTGCTCGAGCGCGTCGTCGAAGAAGCCAGCACCTACCGCGCCGTCGACCTCGTCTCGGAGTTCAAGGACGCGCTCGCGCAAGAGCTCGACTTCCGCCTCGAAGGCAGAAACCTCGAAGCCTTTGCCCTGAAGAACGCCGGCCGCGTCGGCGTGCACGTGCCAAAGATTTTCCCGGCGCTGTCGGGCCGCACCGTCATCGTCATGGAGCGCATCCACGGCCGGCGCATCACCGACCTGGCGACCGAGCCGCTGCGGGCCCAGAAGGTCATCGAGCGCCTGGTCGAGGTCGCCTTTGAGCACGTCTTTGTCGACGGGCTGTTCCACGGCGATCCGCACCCCGGCAACCTGCTGGTCGACGACGCCGACAATGTCTGCTTCATCGACTTCGGCCTCGTCGGTCGCGTGCAGCGCGAGGTGCAGGACCGGATGCTCATGTTGCTGCTCGCGCTCTCGCTGCGCGACGTCGACACGTTGGCCCGGCTGCTGATTCGCCTGGGCGACGTCGACGGGCGGGTGCACGTGGCGCCGCTGCGGGCGTCGATCGGACAGCTGCTCGATCGCTACTACGGCCTCGCCGTCGGCGACGTCTCCACCGCCGCCATCCTCACCGACCTCATCGATTTGTCGACGCGCTTCGGCATTCGTCTGCCGCGCGAGATGGCGATCCTGTCAAAGGCGTCGGTGAGCATCGACGGCATCGTCCGCCTGCTGCACCCGCGCTTCGATCCCTCGAAGACAGTGGCCAAGCGCGCCGAAGAGCTGCTGCGGGCCCGGCTTGATCCGCGCTCCCTCGAAGGCGGCGGCCTGCGCACCGCCCTGCAGCTCGCCCTCGTCGTGCAAGAGCTGCCTGTGCAGCTCGGCCAGGCCCTGCTCGACCTCGAGCGCGGCCAGATGCAGATGGTCGTCAAGAGCGAGGCCCTCGACAACCTCAACAACACCTTGCGCGGCATGAGCATGAGCGTCTTTGGCGGCATCCTCGCCGGCGCGCTGGTGCTCGGTGGGTTCCTGCTGCTCGATCGCAGCGGCTTGATGCCGGGTCGCGCCGGGCTGCTGGCGCTGTTGGCGTTCGCGACCGCCGGCGGCCTCTTTGGCGTCTCGTTCGCCTGGTACATCACGGGCGGCAAGCTGCCGAAGATCACGATCAAGGGCCTGCTGGCCAACCGGCTGCGCCGCCTGCGCGACGTCGACGAGGACAAAAAGGGCGGACGCGGGAGCGCGCGGTGATCACGCTGCAGGGGCTCACGCTGCTGAGCCGCGGCACGCGCGTGGGCCCGCTCGATCTGCAGGTCGATGCGCAAGTCGGTGGCGCCATCACCGGCGTTGTCGGCCCCTCAGGCTCCGGCAAGACGCTGCTGCTGCTCGCGCTGGCCGGCCTGTTGCCGGCGGCCACCACGTCGGGCCGGGCC
>JBKJNL010000855.1:0-7589 GCA_046593615.1 Myxococcota bacterium
GCCCGGGCTGTCGCGCGAGCGCAGCAGCCCGCGCGACACATAGGCGTAGAGGGTGGCGGGCTTGATCCCGAGCAGCGCCGCGGCCTGCGCCGCGGTGACGACGTCGAGCGGTGGCGATGGCGTCGTGGTGGCGGCAGTCATGATCAACATTGATCGATCTATCAACATTGATCAACATCGCGGCCGGGACGACCGTAGCCCTCAGGAGGTCACCATGCGTTCCACCGTTTCCGCGCCCCCCGCTTCCGACCCGCTCCTCGTCGACGCCGGCGCTGTCACGCCACCCGGCTCGTCGGGGATCGCGGCTGTTCCCGGGCCCGCCGCGGCCTCGGTCCCCCCAGCAGCCAGCCCGCCGCGGGCGTGGTCGAGCGGGCTCGAAGACGTCGTTGCCGCCGGCACACGCCTGTCGGCCGTCGACGGCGGCGCGGGCGTCCTGATCATTGGCGGCCTGCCGCTCGAGGAGCTCGGCGCCCGCGGCTTCGTCGACGTCGCCGGCCTGCTGCTGCGCCGGGCCGCTGCGGATCGCTGCCTCGCGGTCGCCGACGAGCACAACCGCGGCGACCGCGTCCACGGCGCCGACAAAGCCGAAGCCGACGACGACCTCGCGGCGCGCATCGTTGCTGCCCGTGTGGCGCTGTGGCCGCGGCTCTGCCTCGACGACGCCGTCGCCCTGGGCGATCCGATGGCGGCCTTGCGGGTGATCCTCTCGAGAATCGACAGCGAAGACGCCGCCGTGTTCATCGCCGCCACCCACGTCGTCGTCGCCGCCTGGATCGCGCGTCGGGTGGTCCGGCCCGGCACTGCGCGCGCTGCAGGACAGGCTGAGGACATCGCTGAGGACATCGCTGAGGACATCGGCGCCGCCAGCGCGGGATCGTGGCTTCTGGCCCGCGCCACCGGCATCGTCGACGTCGACGCGGGCGCGGCCCTCGACCGGTACCTGACCACCGTCGTCGACCACGGCATGAACGCCTCGACCTTCACCGCCCGGGTCGTGGCCTCGACGGGCGCGTCCTTGTCGTCGTCCATCGTCGCCGCCGTCGGAGCCCTGTCAGGTCCGCTGCACGGCGGCGCGCCAGGACCCGTGCTCGATCTGCTCGATCGCGTGGCCAACCGCGCCCGCACCGATGACGTGGACACCACGGTCGCCGCCGGCCGCGTCGTCGACGAGGCTCTCGGCGCCGGCGAGCTGCTGATGGGCTTCGGGCACCGCATCTACCGGGTCCGCGACCCCCGGGCGGCGGTGCTCGAGGCAACGGTCGGCCGGCTCCTCGAGCACGGCGACACCGCGCGGCGCGCGCGGCTCGAGCCGGCCCGCGTCGTCGAGCGCGTGGCGACGGCGGGGCTCGCCCGTCGGCATCCCGACCGGCCGTTGCCGGCGAACGTCGAGTTCTTCACCGCGGTGCTGCTGGATGCCCTCGGGCTGCCGCGCGAGGGCTTCTCGGCGTTGTTCGCCGCCGGCCGCGTCGCCGGTTGGTGCGCCCACGTCGTCGAGCAGCGGCGCACCGGCAAGCTCATCCGACCGCAATCCGCACGCGTCGACTGACCGACTGTCGCTGGTCACCGGGGCCGAGCGGCAAGAGGGTGCGGCGCGTCGTCGTCGTCAGCAGACGCTCAGACGTCGTGCTCGGCGAACCAGGCGGCGCGCCAACCCGTGAGCGGGCTGGCGTCGGCAGCGTCGTCGATCATCGACTGAACGACGGCGCGCAACTCCGGCGTCAGCTTGTGGTTGAGCGCGTCGCTGGCCATCAGCAGCGCGGACCGGCGGTGCGAGATCATGAGGTCGATGAACTGCCGATCGAAGTCGTCGCCCTCGGCGGACTGCAACTTCGTCAGGTCCTCGGTCGCCAGTTGATCCAGCGTCGGGTGCACGGCCGTCGGCGCGTCCGCGTGGTGCAAGGCGCGCGCGTGACGCAGCTCGGCGAGCTCGCGGGTCTGCTCGCGTTCAAGCGTCTCGGCGAACGCCTGGAGCGGCGCATGGACCGCGCGGGACCGGGCCAGGCGCGCGAGCTCGATGGCCTGCTGGTGGTGCGCCGACATCACGTCGATGAAGAGCACCTCGTAGCTGACGCGCTTGCCGCCGTGGGTCTCGGCGGAGCGGGCGGCGCCATCGGACCGGGCCCGGTCCCCCGAACCCGCGCAAGCGAACGAAGCTGCGGCGATGAGCAGAACGACGGCAGGGCTTTTCATGTTGGCTCCTGCGGAAGGTTAGGAACCCAGCGGCCGGGTTGCGGCACGCAAGAGTGCTTCGGCGTGGCGACGTCATCGGCGCCCGATCGAGGTCTTGTGTCGACGTCAGACCGCGGGTCGCGTCACAGCTCGGGTGGCGCAATGGCGTACAGCGCGCGGTAGGCGTGAGGGCTGGCGCGCTCGAACCCATCGGCCTGGAACACGTCGACGATGAGCGCGCGCGGCAAGCCCACCACCAGCGCCAGCAGCCGTTCGACGTCGACACCGACGCGGGCGGCGATGCCGTCGCCGGGGACCTCGACCGTCATCTCGATGGATTGCAGCAGCGACGACGCACCCGGCAGGTGGGCCTCGAGCGCGACCCCGAGGCTCTCGGCGTCGCCGGGGACCACGTGCACGCCAGCGACGTCGGCGCGGCCGTCGACCACGGCCTGCAGAGCGGCGCCGTAGGAGCCAAAGAAGGTCTCCTCGACAAAGAAGTGCTCGACGACGTGACGCTTGCCGCGCAGCCAGGCCTTTGGCAGCAGGTGACCCGCCACCGACTGCGGATCGACCCAGGCCGCGCGCAACGTCCGCGGCGCCAGCTTCGGCACCGAATGCGCCGGCGACGACGACGAAGCAGAAGCAGAAGCCGAAGCAGGCGGCTTGCGCACGACAAAGGCGCTGGCGTACGTGCTGCGTCCGCGGCGCACCGCCCGGGCGATGATCGGCACGCCCTGCGGCTCGACCTGTGCGCAGACAAACGGCGGCGCATGGGCACAGTCGACGGCCCCCGACAGCAAGGCCTGGCGGAGCGCGTCGTAGTCGCGGGTGACGACGACGTCGACGTCATCGTCGAGGCTGTGCTGCAGGGCGCTGCGCAGGGCCTGCGTCTGCTCGACCAGCCGCTCGGTGCCGAGCGATGGGGGCAGCCCGAAGCGCAACATCAAAACGCCTTCTGCCCCGTCAGAAAATGCCCGACGACGAGCGTGTGCACATCGTGTGTGCCCTCATAGGTATACACTGTTTCCAGGTTGACCATGTGACGCATCACTGGATAGTCGTCGGTGATGCCGTTGGCTCCGAGCAGGGCGCGCGCGGTGCGGGCGATGTCGAGCGCGGTGGCGACGTTGCTGCGTTTGCCGACGGAGACCTGCACCGACTCGAGGGTGCCGGCCTGCTTGAGCTGCGACAGGCGAAAGGCCACCAGCCGGGCCTTTGCCAGCTCAATGGCCATCTCCGCGAGCTTTTCCTGCGCCAATTGGGTCTGCGCAATCGGCCGGCCAAAACTGTTGCGATCAGCGACGAACGCGAGCGCGGTCTCGAGACAGGCCGAGGCCGAGCCGAGCACCGCGCAGGCGATGCCGAAGCGGGCTTCGTTCAACACGGCGAGCGGCGCGCCCAGGCCACTGGCGCCGGGCAGCACGGAGTCATCGCCGACCACGACGTCGTCAAAGGTGAGCTCGGCGGTGTCGCTCAAGCGGAACGATTGCTTGTGGTCGATGCTCTTCTGCTCGAACCCGCCCTGCCCCTTCTCGACGAGAAAGCCGCGGATGGTCTCGTCTTTGCCCGAGGCGTCCTGGCAGCGGGCCCAGACGAGGGCGACGTCGGCGCGGGTGCCGTTGGTGATCCAGCGCTTGCTGCCCGAGAGCACCCAGTGATCACCCTGACGTTTGGCGCGCGTGCGCATCGCGGCGGGGTCGCTGCCGGCGTCGGCTTCGGTGAGCGCGAAGCAGCCGATGGCGTCGGCGTCGCGCAGCTTCGGCAACCAGCGATCCTGCTGGGCCTCGCTGCCGAAGCGGGCGATGGGAAACATCACCAGCGACGACTGCACCGAACAGAAGCTGCGGACGCCGGCGTCGGCGCGATCGAGCTCGGCCAGGCACAGTCCCCACGACAGCGGCGACAGGCCGGCGCAGCCATGGGTCTTCAGCGACGCGCCCAGCAGCCCGAGCCCGGCGATGCCCTTGGCGAGGGACCAGGGAAACGCGCCGCGCCGCGCGCCGTCGGCGACCAGCGGCATCGCCTCCTTGTCGACGAAGCGGCGCACGCTGTCGCGCAAGGCCCGCTCGTCGTCCGAGAGGAGGGCGTCGACGTCGAGGAGATCCGACGGCGTGGCCGTCACGGGATCTTCCGGCCCCGGGCCAGCAGCTTGTCGAGGGCCAGACGCTGATCGGGCGAGACATCGACGAAACGAATGCCCATGCCCGGCGTGCGATCGAAGTGGTTGTCGAGGTCGTAGTCGGCCTTGCGCACCACCAGACCGTCGATCTCGAACATGCCGTCTTCGTCAGGCAAGAGCGGCATCAGCCGGACCGGCGTATCGGGCTCGAGCGGCATCACCGTCTCGATGAACACGCCCGTCTCGCTCATGTCGGCGACCGGACCGCTCATGAAGCTCTGCCCGTCGTCGTAGACGATCTGCAGCTTGAGAAGGAACCGGGGCTTGCGCTCTGTCGTCATGGAAACCTCACGCTCTCGGCTCGACGCGCTCTCGGCGGCAAGGTCGCAGCAGACGCCCGAACCCACCACCGCAACCAGACCGCGACCAGACCGCAACCAGATTGCCCGAAATCGCGGCGCGACGGCGGACACCACGGACGCGACCTGTCGCCGCGCCCGCCTGCACCGATCAGGCGATCAGCGCGTCGCGACCTCGGCCAGCCGGGCCCGGCCGGCAGCGGTCAACTTGTAACGTTTGCTGCGCCCGTCGGGCACGGTCTCGTTGAACAGCTCGCTCTCGTCGCGAAAGGCGCGGGCGACGTTGGTGGCGAAGACATCGAGCTGGGCCGACGACGACAACAGCGCGCTGGCATCGGCGGCCGTCAACCCGTGCTCGCTGCCGGCGGCATCGGCGGCACCGACGGCCCACAGCACGCGGGCCAACGTCTTCTTGCCGTCGAGGGCGGCTTCTTCGGCGACGATGGCCTGCTGGTGATCGCGCAGCCACGTCTCGACGGCGCGGGCCCGGGGAGAGTCGAAGTCGACGCCCTTTCTGTCGACGCTGCCCTTGCGGTGCGACCCCACCTTTTTCGCGTCGGCTTTTTTGGGGTCGGCCTTTTTCGCGTCGGCCTGTTCGGGCTTCCCGTCCCCTTTGGCCGATGACGAGGCCGGCGCCGCTTTCTTCGCCGGCTTCGGTCGCGTCGAAGCCGCCGCCTTTTTGCCGGGCGCTTTCTTGCCCGCCGGCTTTTCGCCCGGCGCCTTCTTGAGCGCTGTCTTCTGGGCGGCCCGACCCGAGCGGCCCTCGAGCGCCTCCACTGGTCGGGCGGCGTAGGCGTCGCTGGCCTCGGCGTCGGCGTAGACACCTTTCACGGCGTCGACGTCGACCGAGCGGCCCTGGCGGGGCGGCACGCCGTCAAAGACGGGCGGCCAATCCGACGCCGGCGGCGGCTCTTTGCCGAGCAGGGTGCCGACCTTGGCGCGGACGGCATCGACGGTGTCGAGGGTGCGGAACACCACGTCGAGGATGCGATGGACGATCATCTGAACCTCCTCACGGCGCGCGCGATCGCACGACGCACCCCGGCACACAACGAGCAAATGCCGCGATCCGCAGGCGCGACGCCAGCGAAAGGCCGTCCGTGCGCTGCCAGCCCGAACCAGGGCGCGCAGGTTCGGCACTCGACCGGTTGCGTCCTGCTGCGATGTGCGCAAACCGCGCGCCGCCATCTCGTCGAGGTTGTTCGCATGCGCGTCTTTTCCCTTGTCGCCTCACTGACCCTCGCCGGCGCCGCCAGCGCCCAGACACCGACCGACGCAAAAGGCGTTGTCCGCGAGAAGCCGCAAGAGGCCGCCGCAGCGCTGCCCGCCGAGATCAAGCCCGACCTCGTGCAAGAGGCCCAGGGAACCCTGGGCGCCCTCGTCAACGGCGGCAACGTGCAAGGCGTGGCCGGCAAGCTCGGCGGCTTCTACAGCGCGCGCGTGTCGCAGCACGGCTTTCGCGGCGACGTCGGCCTCGGCGTCAACGCCCTGGCCGTCGACGAAGACGCCGACCCCAAAAACGGCTTCAGCCGCGTCGACGAAGACGGCACGATCGCGCCGGCGAACCTGTTCGACAACTTCAACACCAGCGCCTTTGCCAAGCTCCGCTACGACTACTTCTTTGGCGACGTCGGCTCCGTCTACATCGCCGGCCTGGGCTTCCACGACAGCGCCGCCAACCTGGCCCTGCGGCTGCGCGCCGACGTCGGCTACCGCCACTACCTGTTCAACGTTCCGAAGCACGCGCTGTCGGCCGAGGTCGGCGCCGTCTACACGATCGACAACGCCATCTTTGCCGTCGAAGGCGCCGACACCAACGGCGACGGCCGCGTCTCGGTGTGGGGCGACGAGACGAGGTTCGAGGAGAACGGCGGCGTCGTCGGCGCCCGCCTGGCCCTCGCCTACAGCAACGCGCTGCTCGACAACGTCACGTTCACGCAGCTGCTCGAGGTCGTCCCGAACATCTCGGTCGGCAGCGACATCCCGGTGGTCGGCTACGTCGACGCCCCCTTCGAGACCCTGCGCAGCGACAACGGCCAGGGCGACAACAAGCTGGGGCTCGGTGAGGCCACCATCGCCAGCTCGGCGACCCAGTTGACTGTCACTTTGCTATCGAACCTCGCCTTGGCAGTCAACGTCACGCTTATGTACGACAATGGCGCCATCTTTCGACGCAACGCCTACTCGAACTACGACGTGGCGACGTCGATCCAGCTCGCCTACAAGTTCTTTTGATTGACAGTAAACATGCTGTCCGTCGTTGACCCCGGTTTCTCATGGCTCATCGTTCCTCTGGAGTGAATATGCGTATCCTTCTTGCTACGGCGTTGGCCGTCGCTGCGGTCCCGGCCCTGGCGCACGACGAGCACGAGCGGCACTTTCCGGGCGAGCGGCTTGAGGTGGGCATCGACCGCGAAGCCATCGTCAACACCACGTGGGCCGGCATCCCCGACCACCTCAGCTACGACGTCGGCTTGCTGTTCGGCTACGAGAACGACCCGCTGTTCACCTACTCGGTGACGAACGCGGGCAACCCCCTCGATCGCCTCGATCCCCTCGTCGAAAACCGCGTCACCGGCCACCTGACGGGCGCGTTGGCGCTGTTCGACTGGGTGCAGATCGGCCTCGAAGTGCCGGTGCTTCTGCTGCAACAGCGCGACGAAACACGCGCCCCCGACAACGACGGCGGCACCATCGGCAGCTTCGGCCTCGGCGACCTGCGCCTCTACCCAAAGGCCCGCATCCTGCGGCAGCGAGACGGATCGCCCCTCGACATCGCGTTTCAGATTCCGGTGTCGCTGCCGACCGGCCAGTACACCGACTACTTCGGCGAGCAGGGCTTCACCTTTACGCCGACGGTGTTGGCCTCGCGCGAGTGGAGCAACGTCTTTGGCGGCACCGTGCGCCTCGCCGGCAACCTCGGCACGCGCTTCCGCACC
>JBKJNL010000007.1:0-10889 GCA_046593615.1 Myxococcota bacterium
GGCGGCGAAGCCCGCGCCGAGGGCAGCGACGAAGACGGCCAGGAACAGGCCGCCGCTGAGCGAGTCGATGAGCAAGCCGACGACGACGGCAGCGAGCTGGGCAGCGATGACGAAAACGACGCCGACAACGACGACGCCAACGACGACGACGACGACGACGACGACGACGAAAACGACGAAAACGACGACGCCAACGCCGCCGCCTCCACCGCGTCGGGATCCGAGCGGCCCCGGAGCGCAGGATTCGGGGTCGAGCGGCCCCGCAGCGCAGGCCCGGTGCGAACGCGCGATGCACCCGCCGAGATCGCGGTCGACCTCAACCCCGTCAGCGGCGACGAAAACGACGGAGACGACGACGACCTGCGCGCGCTCGACGCCGACCGCGGCGGTTGCTCGAGCAGCGGCGCCTCGGCTCCGTGGTTCGTGCTGCTCGCCGGGCTCCTGGCCGGCTTCGCCAACGGTCGACGTGTTCTTGTGCGCAGGACCTGCGCCCCGATCACAACCCGCTGACGACGGTTGTGGGCGAGTCGGGGCTCAAAGGAGCTCGGCGTGCGCGAGGTTTGCGTTGGCGGGCAGGCACCAGATCGAGAACACGCCGACGTCGTCGACGGTCAGGCCGTCGGGCAGCGTGAGCTCGAGGCGGGCGTCGACGTAGCCGCCGGCACGCCGCAGGTCTTCGCTCAGGATTTCGTAGGCCCCGTCGCGCATCGCGGCCACGCTGTCGCCGACGATGGCGCGGACGTCGAGGCCACCGCCGTCGAAGCCGAAGCCCTCGATGGCGACGGTGGCGTCGTTGACGAGCACGACCTCGCCGACGACGCCGTGGGCATGGCTCTGGAGCGTGAGCCGGCTGCCAATGCTCGCGCTGTCGCTGCTGCAGGAGTCGCCGCAGCCGCGCTCGGTGGCGAGGCTGTCGTCGAGGTCGACGTCTTGGATCGGTTCGCCGCAAGCCATGAAGAGCAACGATGCGGCGAGTGGAAGCAGGGCGCGGGGCATTCCTGAAGTACGCGGCGGCGACGGCCGGCGTGACGCGGATCCGGCGCGGCTGCGCCCGACCCGGCTGACGAACGGCGCAAGGCCACCAAGTCCCTGAAAAGAGCGAATTTTTCCCACCGGTCTCCAGCGGGTCGGACCGGCCCAGCGGGTCGCGCCAAGTGGCCGGGCCCGCGGCTAGATTGAGCGGCCCTCGAAGCGGAGACCGCGTGGAACCCAACATCAACAAGCTGGTGATCGAGCCGCCCGCGGGCTTCCTGGCCGAAGAGACGAGCGCCTCGTGGCGCGTGGCCGCTCCGTCTGGTGCAGGCGCTGATGCTCTCAAAGAGCCCCGCGCGCCCGGCATGACCCAGCTGGTGGTGCGGCCCAACTTGATCGTGCAACGCCGCAAGGTCCCGGCCACGAGCGGTGGGGTGCCGACGTCGATCGGCAGCCTGGTCGCCGCCGTCTGCGCCGACCTGGTGCGCCACATCGCCGGCATCAGCACCATCGACACCGACGAGCTGGCGTTCGCCGACGGCCACGTCGGGCTGCTCATCCAGTACACGATGCCCGGCCACAAAGACTTCAAGCTGGCCCAGATGCAGGCCGCCCGCCTCGACGACGACGTGCTGACCACGGCCACGTTGTCGACGGAGCTGTCGCGCCTGAACGCGGCCACGGTCGAGCTCTATGTGAAGAGCCTGGCCTCGATCACTGTGATCCCCTGATTCGCCGACCGGGCTTTCTGCTTCTTCTGCTTCTGCTTCTTTGAAGGACACCGCCATGACCAAGATCGGCACCCAGGTCCCCGCCGTCAGCACGCTCCCGAAGGTCGGGCCCGCGGCCAACCTCGTCCCCGTGGCAAAGCCCGAGCTGGTCGCGAGCACGGTGCAGCCGAATTCGTCGTTGGCGCAGCACATCGCGTTCTTCGAGACGCTGAACAAAGACGGCAGCAAGTCTGGTGTCGTGCAGACCGGCGGCACGCGCGACGGCCTCAAGGCGCTGGGCATCCGGGGCCTCTCGGTTCCCTTCGGTGGCCTGGCCCTGACGGCGCCGTTTTCGATCCGCATGAACAAGTCGCTGTTCGCCAACAAGGTCCACATGGACAAGATCGGCGACATGGTCCGCGCCGACGGCACCGACACCGGCGTCTACAAAAAAGACGGCAGCCTCGACGTCGACGCCTTCAAGAATTTCTGGCAGGGCACGGCCGGCAAGAAGGGCTACATCACCGACGCCGACGTCACCCAGCTGACGGCCAAGAAGCCGGTGTCGGCGCTGGAGTTCTGCTTGCTGATGGAGCTCGCCGGCCAGATCAACACCAAGGGCGAGCGCGTGCTGACCCTCGACACCATGGTCGCCTTCTACGACGGCAGCCTCTTTGCCGACCTGGCAAAGGCCCGCGAGAGCGGCACGCTCTACCAGCCCACCGGCGCGGTCGCCCACGACGGCTTGAAGAAGGTGGCCAAAGGTCTCTCGAGCCAGGCGCTGCAGCTCGGCGGCAAAGACGCCGGTGAAGGCGCAAAGGCCATCGGCGCCGGCACCATGACGATCGATGACGCGGCTTCGCTCGAGTACCAGCAGAAGTCGAAGACGCTGGGGTCGACGTTGGCCGGCGCGTTCAAGGCCCTGTGCCCCGCCGGCAAGGGCTGAGCACGTCGTCTCCAGACGTCCCGGCGGATCCTGCGCCCGCCGCTCCCCTGGCTGCACCCGCCCTGGCTCCCGGCGCGGGCCGCGACGCCTGGCGGGCGGTGGTCGAGCGTTACCGCGCGCCCGACGACGCCGTCGCCACCCGCCAGCTCATCAGCTGCGTCGTGCCCCTGGCCGTGCTGTGGGGCCTGATGATTGCCGCTCTGCAGGTGCACACGGCGCTGACGGTGCTGCTGGCGTTGCCGACGTCGCTGGTGTTCATCCGCCTGTTTATGTTGCAGCATGATATGGGGCACGGATCGTTTTTCAAGACACATTGGAAAAACGAAGTCGTCGGCATGGTGGTCTGCGTTCCGCTGCTGACGCCCTACCTCGAGTGGCGCAAGAGCCACGCCCTGCACCACGGCAACACCGCCCGCATGGAGGGCCGCCAGCTGCCCGACATCTACACGATGACCCTGGCCGAATGGCAGACGGCGTCGACGGCGAAGCGGCTGGGCTACCGGCTGTTTCGCAGCGTGCCGATGCTCATGGGCGTGGCCCCCTCGTGGACCTTCATGGTCACGAACCGCCTCAAGGGCTCGATGTGCAAAGGCCTGCCGCGCGGCCGCAACCTCTTGAACGTGCACCTGACGACGTTGGGCTTCGTCGCCTGGTCTTTCATATGGTCGCAAATCATCGGCTTCGAGGCATTTCTCTGGGTGCAGGTGCCGACCGTCGTCATCGGCGGCGCCATCGGCCTGTGGATCTTCTTGATGGAGCACAACCACGAGCAGACGCTGCTGGCGACGTCGACGGCGTGGTCGCATGAGCAGGCGGCGCTCAAGGGCTCGAGCTTCTGTCTGATGCCGGCCTGGCTGGCCTGGGCCACCGCCGACGTCGGCTACCACCACGTGCACCACCTCGACCCGAAGATCCCGAACTACCGCCTCAAGGCCTGCCACGACGAGAACCCGGCGCTGTTCGCCACGGTGCCGGCCATCACCGTCTCGGACACCCTGCGCGACCTGTGGTCGCTGCGCCTCTACGACGAACAACAGAACAAGCTGGTGCCGTTTCCATGATGCGCTCTGCGAACCCCGTCGCCGCCCGCGCCGTCGGCGCGCTGCTGGCCGCGCTCGTCGTTGGCGTCGTTGTTGGCGTCGTCGTTGTTGGCGTCGGCGTCGGTGCCTGCGGGGGCGACACGACCGATGCAGGATCAGACGACGGAGACGGCGAGGGCGAAGGCCCCGGCGAGGGCGAGGGCGAGGGCCCGTCGCAGACCTTTGGCTCCGCCGGGCTCGGCGACGACTGCGGCTTCAATGCCGACTGCGGCGCCGGCCTGCGCTGCGGTTGCGAGGGCGGCTTCTGCGCCTGCGAGTTGGGCGAACGCGGCATCGGACAAAACGGCGTCGACGTCTGCGTCGACGAAAACGACTGCGGAAGCGCGCTGTGCGTCGAAGACAGCCAGGGCACCTTCACCTGCTCCGACGAATGCGACGACGACGGCGACTGCGGCCCGCGGCTGCCCCGCTGCCTCGACGTCGCCTTTGTCGGCCGCATCTGCGTGCGCGCGCCCTGAGCCCGCGCCACCAGGGCAGGGCAACGCCGCTGGCGCGCCGACCGACAAAGCGATCGAAACCGGCGGCGCCATTCGCTACCGTCCCCCTGTGACGACGTCGTCGACGTTTCAGCTGCTGTCAGGGGCCCGGGGTCTCGAGAGCCCGGTGGTGGTGAGCGTGCCGCACGCCGGCACCGACGTGCCCGCCGTCGACGCGCCGTTGCTGGCCCTCTCTGAGCGGGCGCTGCTGAAAGACGCCGACCTGCACGTCGACAAGCTGGTGCAGGGCGTGCCGGCGCTGGGCGTGCCGGTGCTGCAGGCCCGGGTCAGCCGCTACGTCCTCGACGTCAACCGCGCCCCCGACGACGTCGACCGAGAGACGTGCCCCGAGATCGAGCGACCGGCGCGGCCCTCGGCCCGCGGCCTGTGCTGGCGGACCACCACCGAAGGCGCCGCCGTGCTCGTGCGCCCGCTGACGCTGCTCGAGCTGCGGTCGCGGCTGCAGCGCATCCACGAGCCCTACCACGAGGCCCTGGCGGCGCTGCTCGCCGAGAAGCGGGCCCGCTTCGGCTACGCGGTGTTGCTCGACCTGCACTCGATGCCGTCGCTCGGCCGCCCCGTGCTTTCTCCGGGGCCGCTCTCGGCTCTCGTGACCAGGCACAGCGATCCGGGTTCGCCCGCATCCTCGGGCCGCAGGGCCGACGTCGTTCCCGGCGACCTGCGGGGCACCTCGTGCGCGGCGGCGCTGACCCGCGTCGTCGTCGACCACTTCAAGGGCCAGGGGCTCAGCGTGCGGCCCAACGATCCCTACATGGGCGGCTACATCACCAAGCACCACGGCCGCCCGCACAAGGGCATCCACGCCGTGCAGGTCGAGCTCAACCGGGACCTCTACATGGACGAAGCCACCTTTGCGCTCAAGGCCGACGCCGCCGCGGCCACCGCCGACCTCGTCACCGGCCTCGTCGATCGCCTGCGCCTGCTCAAGTTGTGAAACTTTGTCGCCGGCGGCTTCGCGGGCAAAGTCGCCGGATGCGTCTGCTGCTGCCGCTCCTCTCGCTGCTCGCGCTCCCGGCGCGGGCGGCCGAATCCGGGGCCGGCGAATCCGGGGCCGCCGAACCCGTCGTCGACGGCTCACTCGTCGACGAAGACGGAGGCGCAGCCCCGACGCGAGAGCTCCCCGAGCCCGAACATGGCGTCAGCGCCCGGCTGTTGTTCGGCGGCGTCAGCGTCCCCGACGAAGGCGACTTCCCCCTCGTTGGCGTCGGTGTCGCCTACGAGCGCGACTTTTTTGAGAATTTGATCGCCGTCGAATTCGCCCTCGAAGGCCTGGTGTCGCCGGTGGCCCAGGCGGTGTTGTGCGAGGTGGTCATCGAGAAGCCCATCGAGGTCAAAGACGGCGTCGGCGTCTATCTCGGCGGCGGACCCACGATCGCCTTGCACATCGTCGACGGCAAACCGGTGCCGGGGGCCGGCGGCCTCGCTTTGTTCGGCGTCGAAGCCGTCGTCACCGGCGGCCTCGAGGTCTTTGTCGAGCTCGACGCGGCGATCCTGCTCTTTGATCAGCCGGTGCTCGAAGCCGACGTCGGCACCGGCGTGCTCTACCGCTTCTGATGTCGACACCGTCACGCGCCGGGTCGCCAGCAGGCACCCGCCGAGAAAAAAAAGCGGAGGCCACCAGGGCCTCCGCGTCATCGGTCGTCGTCGTCGTCGTCGTCGATGTCAGCTCACTCGCAGTTGTCGACGGTCGCCACGCCATCGGCGATGTGGATCTGGCAGGTCTGCGAGGCGCCACCGACGACGTGGGTGGTGACGGTGCCCTCGCCTGAGCCGTCGGCGGCGAAGTCGATGCTGCCTTCCTGGTCGACCGCGGCCTCGGTGGCGATGTCGTCGAACGACCAGCGCTCGGTGATCGAGCCGTCGGCGGCAAAGACGTCGTTGACCTGCATCGACGAGCCGTCGTCAAAGGCTTCGACGTAGCTGCCCTCGCCCGAGAAGTCGGCGTTGTAGCGGTAGCTGCCGGAGAAGTCGGGGGCGACGAGGGTGTCGCTGAGGTCGGTCTCAAATTCGTAGCGGCTGCTGCCGTCGACGTTGACGGAGTAGGTGTAGTCGCTGGCGTAGCCCTCGCCGACGAAGTGGACGACCTGCGTCGAGGTGCCATCGGCGCCGCGGGTCTCGTCGTAGCTGTAGTCGGGGCTCTGGGCGGTGGCGGGATCGTCGAAGCTGGTGGTGCCCTCCCACGAGCCGTCGGCGAGGTAGGTGCCGTCGATGACGTAGTCGCCGGCGGCGGAGTGCCAGGTCTCGGTCACGAGGGTCGAGCTCGCGTCGACGTAGACGTAGACGCTGTGCGAGGTCTGGACGCCGTCGTCGCTGGCGCCGTCGTAGATCTGGGTGACGCCGTCTTCGAGGGTGTCGACGACGAAGTGCCAGGCGCTCTCGTCGCCGTCTTCGAACACCGTGATCTGGTCGTATGCGCCGTCGCCGGTGGCGGGGTCGATGGTGCCGACGTTCCTGAAGCTGGCGATGCCGCCGCCGGCCTCGCAGGAGAACTCGGTGACGAAGCTGCCGTCGTCGTTGAATTCTTCGCGGGTCTGCAGCCCGCCGCCCGCGCAATAGGCGTTGGCGTTGGCGTCGGCGGTGGTGGTCGACGGCGCCTCGAGGGCCTGCACGCGCTTGTTGGGCGAGCGCGACGGCAAGACGATCTCCTTGCCGTCGACGCGCGGGACCGCGCCCTCGCAGGCGGGCAGGGCGGCGCCGAACGCGCCGAGAGCGAGGAGCAGCGAAGAGCGGAAGCGGGTCGTGGTCGTCATGGTTTCTCCGTCGGCGGGCGAGCGATGTGCCGGTTGTGAGCCAGCTGGGTTGACCAGCTGGGTTGACCAGCTGGGTTGACCAGCTGATTTCACCCGCTGTGCCAGCGCGGCCGGGGCCGCGTCGCGCCGAGGCTCGCTCGACCTGCTCCGGTCGTCGGTGCATCCTGCCGCGACTGTGGACCAGCGCCCGCGTGTTGCCAAAGCCAGGACCCCGCCAGGCGGGGTGGCTGACCACAGCCAGGTGGCTGCTGTCAGCCACCACCAGCTGGCGCACCAGAACCAACCGCACCGGGATCGGGCGTCGCCACGCGCTTGCCTGAGAGCTGACGCCGCGGACCAGAGCTTGCTTCGCCGATCCCCGATGGCCCGCGTCTTCTTCTTCTCCGCCTCCTTCTGCTTCGCTCTCGGGTTCGTCTGCGCCGACCGCGCGCAGGCCGCCGACGCGGTCGACGCTGCCGACTTCGGCGACTTCGGCGACGTCGGCGACTTCGGCGACGTCGACGGTCTCGACAGCAGCGACGATTTCGCTGGCGCCGTCCCGGTGGTCGCCGGGCTCGACGCCGCCGACACCATCGTGTTTTCCGGCGACGAGTTGATCCGCCGCGGCTACCGCACCCTCGGCGAAGCGCTCGCCTATGAAGCCGGCTTCGTGCGCGCCCGCGCCGCCGGCGGACAGCGCTACAGCCTGTACGGCATCGACAACGGCGTCGCCCTGGTGCTCGACGGCGTCCCCGTGGTGGTCGACGGCGAACGCGACGTGGTCGACGTCGACGATGTGCTCGACCTGCAAGAGGTCGAGCGCGTCGAGATCGTCAAAGGACCCTCGACCGCGTTCTCGGGCGCCGGCGCCTTGATCGGCGCAGTGCGGGTCACGAGCAAGCGACCCGGCACCACCGGCGCCACCGTGCGGGCCAGCGCCGGCGCGCTGGTTTCGTCTTCGTCGTCGTCGTCTTTGTCTCCGTCGTCGCGGCCGGTGGCCGGTGAGCGCTCCATCAGCGCCAACGGTTCGGTGCGCGACGGCGACGTCGCCGCCCGCTTGTCGCTGCGCGTGAACGCCGGCGCCGAACAGCTCTGGCGACTGCGCGCCGTGCCATTGCGCTTCGAGCGCGTGGCCGGCGTCGCCTTGCCCGTCACCAAAGGAGACGTCGACGTCGTCACCGGCGACGACACCACCGCCAACGCCCGCCTCGCCTTGAGCTGGGGCGACGCCCTCGTCGACGTCGCTGTCATCCACGATCTCGAGCAACAACCGCTGTCGGACTTCTCGCACGGCCTCATCGACACGCCGCAGACGCAGACCCGCGATCTCGTGCACGCCCGCGGCCTCTGGCGCGGACAGCTGGGCCCTCTCCACCTCGAGACCGCGCTCACCGGCGCCCACCACACGCGCCGCCTGCGCATCCCGCTGTTTCCGCGCCTGGGGTTGTTCGAAGACGGCGGTCTGCTCGCCGTCGACAGCGCCGCCGACAGCGTCGGCGCCCTCGCCCGCGCCGACGTCGTCGTCAGCGACGGCCACCGCCTGCTGGTCGCGCTGTTTGGCGATGTGACGCACGCGACCGCGCGCAGCACCTCCACCGATCCGGTCAGCGGCGCCCAGTCCGACGACCTGGTGACCTTTGACGACGTCAGCGGCAGCGCCAACGGCGCCGTCGAATACCAGGGCGACTTCGGGGGCGGCGTGCACGCCACCGCCGGCGTCGTCGCCTTTTGGCGCACGTCGTTTCAGCCCGGGCTCAGCCCGCGCTTGTCGCTCTCGTGGCGCGGCGCGGGTGTCGACGTCTTTGCCCGCTACGGCGAAGGCGTGCGCACCCCCGATCGCTTCGACGTCAGCGCCCTCGCCAAAGCCGTCGTCGACGGCCGCGTCGTCGGCGCCGCCGACAACCTCGACCTGCGGCCCGAGCTGGTGCGCACCCTCGAGCTCGGCGGCGGCTGGTCGCCGTCGTCGGCGCTGCGGTTGTCGGCGCGCGCGTTCGGCCTGCGCCACGAAGACGCCCTCGCCGCGCAAGACGACGACGCGCTCTTGCGCCCGGTGAACCTGCCGCCACGCCTGCTGGCCGGCGTCGAGGTCTACGGCGACGTCGCCCCCTTCGCCGACGCCGTCCACGTCAGAGGCGGCGTCGTCGGCGTGCATGTCATCGATGGTGTCGTCGACGGCACCGGAAGCGTCCTTCTCACTGACGGCCTCACCGCCGCCCTCACCGCTGTCGTCGACGCCAACGCGGCCGTGGTCTCAGGCATCGTCGTCGGCGCCCGCGGCCGCGCCGCCCTCGTCGAGCCCCGGGCCGCCGCGGTCGTCGACGGCTACGGCAGCGTCGCCGTCGTCGACGACGTCGTGCTCGTCGTCACCTTGAAGAACCTGTTCGACGCGCTCGAGCTGCACGCCGACGACGACGCGCCGCCCTTTGCCGATCCCGTGCTCTACCCGGGCCCCGGTCGCAGCGTCACCGTCTCGCTCGAGGCCCACTTCTGAGATCGCTGGTCGTTGCCTGCGGCGTCGTTGCCTGCGCCGTCGTGGGCTGCCTGGCTGCCGGGGTGGCCCACGCCGACAACGTTGTCGTCGTCACCGATGTCGTCGGCAAACAGAGCAGCGACGTCGTCGCGGCCCTGGTGGCCCAGCGGCACAGCGTGCGCGTGCAAGGCGTCGACGAAGCCCTCGTCGCCGACGGCGCCGCGGTCCTCGCCGTCGGCAAGAAGAGCGCGCACAAGCTCGAAGCGGAGAACGTCGGCAAACGCGCGGCGCTGCTGATCAGCAACAAAGACGCCCCCGCCCAGACCGCCGCCGTCGTCGTCGACGTGCCGCTGGCGACGCAGCTGCCGTGGATCGCGCGGGCGCTGCCCGGACGCCCGCGCCTGGTGGTGGCCCGCCAACCGGCGCGCAACGACATCGACGCCGGCCTGCTGGCCGCCGCCGCCGCCGCCGGCCTCGTCGTCGACATCGTCGACGTCAAAGCCCCCGGTGAAGCGGTGCCCGCGGTGGAAGCGGCGCTCTCGCGGCCGGGCGCCAAAGCGATCCTGCTGTTGATCGCCGACGACGTCGTCGTCACCGCCGACACCATCGCCCCGTTGATGCAGGCGGCCTTTCGCGCCCGCGTCCCCGTCGTCGGCTTCTCGGCCTACTTCGCCAAGGTCGGCGCTGTCGCCGTCGTCACCGCCGACGTCGCCACCGCGGCCACCGAGGCCCTGGCCCTGGCCCTGGCGCAGACGTCGTCGTCGTGCGCGCCGGCCTGTCCGCATGTGACGAGCGCCTCGGCCCGCCTCGTCGTCGACGGACGCCTCGCCGGCCGGCTGGGAATTCCCGTGCAAGACGGACCGCACATCGAGGTGCGTCGATGAGCCTGACGTTGCGCGCGGCGCTGGTGGTCGGGCTGCTGCTGCTGAGCTTCACCGGCATCGCCGTCGTCGTCGTCGACCGCGCCGAGGCTGCCGTGGTCGACGTCGAGCGTCCGCGCTTGGAGGCGCAGACGGCCCAGCTCGCCGACGCCGTGTCGTACGGCGTGCTCGCCCGCAGCCCGGCCTTGCTCGAAGCGCCGCTGGCGGCCTTTGCGCAGAACCCCGACCTCACCCTGCTCACGGTGCTCGACGATCGCGGCGGGGTCATCGTGGAACGTCGTGGAACCCGCCACGACGCCTCTCGGGACGCCGAGCTGGATGCCGTTCCTGACGTCGTCGTCGAAGCCGACGTCGTCACCAAAGCCGCAGCCCCCGGCGACGACGGCGGCGACGACAGCGACCTCGCCGCCTTTGGCATCGTGGCCGCCAGACCCGAGCGGGTGGGCAGCGTGCGGGTCGCCTGGGAGCTGTCGGGCGTGCGCGAGGTGCAACAGAAGGTGCGCCGCGCCATCTTTGTCTCCGTCGCCGGCATCGGCTTGTTGGCGCTGCTGTTGTCGACGTGGGTGGCGTCGTCGTTGGTCTCG
>JBKJNL010000062.1:0-2728 GCA_046593615.1 Myxococcota bacterium
GCGTCGTCGCCGTCGTCGTCGCGGCCGTCGCCGTCGTTGGCCACGGCTTCGTCGTCGATGAGGTCGGCGCCGCCGACGATGCGGCTGGCGAGGTCGGGGTGATCGAACAAGATGCCCGTGTCGATGATGGCGCCGACGACGGCCGCGTCGCCCTGGGTGATGTCCCAGGCCTCTTGCAGCTGGATGGCCTGGTAGTGCCACTGGAACGGAAAGAATTCGTCGTCGGGGAACACCGAGAGCTTCTCGAGGATGAGGTTCTTCTCGGCGACCTTGAGCAACGGCAGGCGCGCGAGCTGGGCGACGACCTGGGCGGTGTCGGTGAGGTCGAGGGGCTTGCCGTCGGGCAGGCGCAGGTCGGCGAGGCAGGTGAAGTCGTTGCTGCACAGGCGCACGTCGACCCGCACCTGGTCGTCGAGGTGGATCTCCAGCGCGCGCGCGATCTCGGCCTTGCGGCCGCGGATGGCTTCGTGGCCGACGACGATGACCTCGCCGGGCCGGAACTTCTGCTCGACGACCTTGCGCACCGTGAAGTCGTTGCCGTGGCCGGGCATCGGCTTGCGGCGCTTCTCGATGCCCCCAGCCACGTCGCCACCCTCACGGGCCCGTTCGGCGCGGATGGCGTCCAGCATCATCTGGCGCATGGCTGCTTCTTGCGGGTCGAGCGTCCGGGCCGGGCGCCCAACACCGGAGCCGACCGACGCCGCGCTGCCTTCGGGCACGGTGACCTTGCCCGTGATCTGCCCGAGGGCGGGGTCCTGGCAGGTCTCGACCGCGGGGTCGCACAGGCCGGTCAGCAGCGCATCGCAGCCCGGAAGGAGAGCGACACCCGCGCACAGCACGGCAGAGAGCGGCAGCAGACGAACCATGACTTCACCTCGACAAGCGGGCTCGGAAGCGCGGGGACCATAACGCACGGCCCCGCGCCCCGCACGACGCTGGAATCAGAGTCAAGCAGCACATCAGCGGTCGCCGTCAGAGGCAGGCGCGCACGCGGTCGTCGTCGACCGACGCCAACACCGGCCGCCCGGGCGCGCGCAGCAACACGAAGCGGCTCGGGCCCTTCTTGTCGCGCTTCATGGCCTGCAGCAGGGCGTCGACGTCGTCGGCGTCGACGTGCAGCGGCGGCGGGTCGTGGGCGGCGACGTGGCCGCGGGCGGCGTCGGCCCACGCTCGATCGAGGCCCGCGACGTCGACCGAGAGGCGCAGCGCCCGATCGAGCCCGTGCCAGACAGCGTCGCCGTGGGCGAGCCCGAAGCGGCTCTCAAAAGCGTGGGCAAAGGTGTGGCCGAGGTTCAGGGCCTGGCGCAGGTGCCGCTCGTGCGGGTCGCGGCGGACCACAAAGCTCTTGAGCTGGCGGCTGCGGATGACGTTGTCGTCGACGAGGGCGCGGTGGGCGGCGGGCGGATCGAAGCCGCCGAGCCAGGCGTGCTTGGCCATCTCGGCGCGGCCCTGGCGCAGGGCCGCAGGCGACAGCGTCTCGAGGAAGCGCAGGTCGAGGCTCGAGTGCCGCGGCGCGTGAAAAGCGCCGGCGGCGTTTCTGACGACGACAGCGCTGTCGCCTGCGCCGCCTGCGCCCCCGCCGGCGAGCACGACGTCGACCGCGGTCTTGCCGCCGAGTGCGGCGTCGACCATCGCCAACAGCGTCGTCGGCACCGCGTGCCAGGCGGTGCCGCGGTGGTGCAGCGCCGCCGCGAGGCCCACGACATCGAGCAGCAGGCCGCCGCCGACGCCGACGATGACGTCGCTGCGGCCAAGGCCGGCGGTGATGAACGAGGCCAGCAGCCGCTCCACCAGCGCCAGGCGCTTCTGGGCCGGATCGACGTCGACGACCACGTCGGCGCGCAGCCCGAGCCGCTCGGCGGCGGCGTTCCGGTCGGCCACGACGAAGCCGGCCGGCACCGGTCCGCGTTCGTCGTCGTCGAGGCCAAGGGCACAGTCGTCGACGACGGCGGCGGCGGCGTCGACTACGTCGTCGAGGGCAGCGCGGCCATCGACGACGCCGCCGTGGGCGGCGGCCGCCGCGCGCCAGGCGGCGCGGCCGGCCTCGCGCTCGTGCCAGACGGCGCGGCGCGTGGGGTCACCGCGGGGCGGCAGCCACGGACGGCCCGCCGACGCTGACGCCGACGCTGACGCCGACGCTGACGATGGTGCTGACGCTGACGCGGGCGGGGCTGGCGGATCGGCGATGCGCGCCAGGGCGACGTCGCCGTCGACGTCGATGACGACGCAGCAGCAGCGCCGGAGCAGCTCACGCGACGGCCCGGTGTCGACGACGCCGGCGCCGGCCGCGATGACGACAGCGCCGCCGGCGACGGCCTCGACGAGCGCCAGGTGCTCGCGCACGCGAAACGAGGCCAGGCCTTCGCTCTGCAAATGGTGAACGCCAACGACGTCGTCGAGCTCGACGAAGCCAAAGCCGAGGCGCTTTGCCAGCCGCGGGCCGACGGTGCTCTTGCCGGCGCCGGGCGGGCCGAGCAGCACCACCGGCGGCACCAGCGGCTGCAGGTCCGGCCTGGCGCTCATCGGCTCACGCCCGGACGCCGCTGGCAGCGATGTGCTTCTGCAGCTGCGCCAGCGAGTCGCCGCCAAACTTCTCGAGCAGCGCATCGCACAAGATGACCGCGGCCATGGCCTCGCCGACGATCGACGCCGACGGCACGGCACAGACATCGCTTCGCTCGACGAGGCCGCGGGCGGCCTGGCCGGTGGCCGTGTCGATCGAAGGGAG
>JBKJNL010000075.1:0-2653 GCA_046593615.1 Myxococcota bacterium
CCGTCGTCGCCGTCGTCGCCGTCGTCGCCGTCGTCGCCGTCGTCGCCAGCGCCTGCGCCTGCGCCTGCTCCTGCTCCTGCGCCTGCTCCGCCACCAAAGGTGCCGCCGCCGAGCGCCGCGCCGCCCTCGACGAAGTTCAAATCCTTGCAGGTGACGGGGCTGACCAGCAGCGGCTTGCTGGGCACGCGCACGCCGCAGATGCGGCCGAACGAGGTCACGATGACGTCGATGCCGGTGGTGCCCATCTGGTCGTAGCTGACAAAGATGCGGCCGCCGTCGTCTTTGACGTCGAGGTCACCGTCGCCGCGCAGCCGTCCGTTGGGCCGAAAGATGATGAAGCGCTCTTCGGGTGCGGCATCGGTGGGCACGGTGTCGACGGTGAACTTGAAGCCCGGTCCCGACGCTGCCGACGACGCCACTTGCGTCCAGCCCGTGGCCAGCACGGTGCCGCGGCTGTGGCAATCGGCGTGCTCGCGGCGATCCATCACCAGCGTCGACTCGTTGTCGACGCGAACGCGGTGGCAACGGCCTTCGGCGCGCGCGTTGCGGCGGGCGCGCTCGAGGAAGTTCGCCACCTCGTCGAGCGACGAGCGCAGCTTGGCGTTGTGCACGGCGGGCGTCAGGTCGGGCACGGCGATGGCGGCCAGGATGCCGAGGATCGACACCACCACCATCATCTCGAGCAGCGAGAAGCCGCGTGACCCGCGCGTCATCGGCGCCCGCACGCCCGGTGCTTCCGGCTTCGGCGCCTGCGGCGCAGGTGACGCCGTCGTGCTCGCCGGTGCGGCCATGGGCGCGGCCGTGGTCGGCTGGACCGGGAACGTCGTCAGCGGTGCCTTGCGCGGTGTCGTCATGGTCGGCGTCGCTTTCGGAGTCGGGGGCGTGGTCGTGCGTGGCGTGGTCGTGCGTGGCGTCGTCGGCGTCGTTGGCGGCGTCGTCGTTGCCATCGTCGTCGTCGTCGTCGAAGCGCCTGGCCGCTGGCGGGGCATCGACGACTCCGGGTTGGCCACAACGGCCTCAAGGTTCTCGGCGGGAAACTGGCGGGCGGCGAGGGCGTGCAGGCCGTAGAGCAAGAGGGCAGCACCCGTCGTCAGCACGCACCAGTAGGCGACGTAGCCGTCGATGACCGAGCGGCCAAAGTACTGGTAGACCTTGTGGGAGAGGTTGATGTTCAGGACCCGTGGCGTCGTCACCCGCGAGACCGCTTGCAGCACGACGTAAAAGGCCAACGACTGGGCCATGGCCACGACCGGCCGGCGGGTCTCACGGACCTGGCTCAGGGCGGCCACCGTCGTCAGCGGCACCAGCAGGTGCGACAGCACAGAGATGCGCGTCGCCGACGTCGACAGCGCGTCGACCAGCCAGATGGGCAGGCCGATGACCGTCCAGGCCGACACCAGCCGGATGACCGACGCGTACGAGCCGATGAGGCCGATGGCGAGCAGCAGCGACGTCACGTGGCACATCCACATGAGGTAGGCGGGCTGCAGGCGGACGAAGCAGTTGTAGACGACGTGGAAGAACCAGAGCGTCAGCGGGAGCAGGCCCAGCCAACGCATCCGGGGATCAAGGATCATCTCGCGTTCGAATGACGGTGGCCGCACGGGTCCAAGCTACGGCTCCGACGACGCCGGCGTCCACGAACCCCCGGTCGGGAACGCTCCCACATGTGACCTTCGGCCTCGATCCGACGTCGTCGGCGAGGTGCGCGGCCCAGAAATCATCAGGCGGTGCTCCGCGACGTCGGGACGCTGGTAGGTTGTCGACGTGCGGATTTTCTCGCGCATCGGAAGCTGGTTTCGCGCTCGCAGCACGGGCGAGTCGTCGACGTCGATGGGGCAGCTCGGCGAGCCGGGCGATCCCACGGCCCGCGCCTCCTGGGGCACGCCCCCCGATCCCCGTGCTCCATCAGACCCCGGACCCGCTGACGGGCAGCTGTCGCGGGGCTTTGACAGCGAAACACTGGCCCGCCTGCCACGCGTGCCGCCCGACGTGTTTCGCCAGCGTCTGCTCGATGTCATTCGCGCCGCCCACGACGAAGCCCGCGTGCAGATCGGCGTGCTCGATCCGGCGGTGCGCGTGCTCGTGTTGCCGCAGCACGGCAGCGGCGGCGACGAAGAGATCGACGGCGCCCTGCGCCAGGTCGAGGCCTCGACGCACGCGCTGTCGTCGGTGACGTGGTCGGCGCTGCGCGATGCTCGACCGCCCTTCCGGCCCACGCCCGCCGATTGGGCCGGCAACCTCGGACACCACCTCGACGGCGACGCCGGCTTGATCTTTTTCGTCGACGTCGAAGCCATCGCGTTTTCGATGGTGCAGGCGGCCGACGGGCAGGGGCTCGCCGGACACGTCGAAGAGGACGGCGGCCTGGTGCGGGTGTCCGACGGGCGCTTCCAGGCCCACATCGGCACCAGCGCGCTCATCGCCGAGGCCCTGTGGACGGGCGCTGGTCCCCTCGCCGTCGTGATGCGCCGGGCCCAACAACTTCCGAACGAAATGCGCAGCTTCGTCGCCGTGCTGCGCGGGCTCGAGCGGCGCTTTCCCGGGGCGCGCTTCGAGGTCGCCGGCGATCGCGTGGTGGTGCGGACGGCGTCGACGTCGCGCTTCCCAATTCCCGCGCCCCCTGAGACCCAGGCCCAGACCGCCGACAAAC
>JBKJNL010000138.1:0-3551 GCA_046593615.1 Myxococcota bacterium
ATCATGCCCGGCCACATCCACAAGGTGGGTCACGTGGGCGTCGTGTCGAAGAGCGGCACGCTCACGTACGAGGCCGTCGGACAATTGACGGCGCTGGGCATCGGCCAGAGCACGTGCGTGGGCATCGGCGGCGACCCGGTGAACGGGACTGACTTCATCGACGTGCTCGACCTCTACAACAAAGACCCCGACACGCACGCCGTCATCATGATTGGTGAGATTGGCGGCTCGGCCGAAGAAGAAGCGGCCGCGTGGGTCAAGGCGAATATGAAGAAGCCCGTCGTCGGCTTCATCGCCGGCCGCACCGCTCCCGAGGGCCGCCGCATGGGCCACGCGGGCGCCATCATCTCCGGTGGCAAGGGCGGCGCGAACGAAAAGGTCGCAGCACTCGAAGCCGCAGGCATCGCCGTGGCGCCGACGCCGGCCGAGATGGGCGTGACCCTGCAGCGCGTGATGCAGCAAAAGGCCTGAGGCCGCAGACAGCGTCGCCGAGCGACGAGACCTCGAAAGGCGCTTGCCGTGCCGTTCGCGCGGCGTGAACATCACCCCCCCTTGGGGGTTTTTTCATGTCCATCGCTTTCCTCGTCGTCATCGCCGTGCTCGCGCCTGCGCAGACCAGCTCGCCTGCGGTGAGCGCAGCGCCCGAGACGCCGCCGGCGGCTGCAGAGGCGCCGACCGCGCCACCCGTCGTCGTGATGCCGCCTCCTGTGACGCCGCCGACGACGACGCCGACGACGACGCCGACGACGACGCCGACTGGACCTCGGGTGGCGAAGCGGCCGCGGGCCGATCGCCCCTCGGCCGGCATGGACAGCGTGCCGACCGCCGGCGCCCAGCTCGCCGTCGGCACCGGTGCCTGCTGTGTTTCGTGCTGCGTGTCCGTGCCGCTGTCGTTGATCCCGTTCGCCGGTCCCATCCTCGGCAGCGCGGCCACCGGCGTCTTGATCGGCGGCAGTGAAGGGATTCTCGGCGACGCGCTGGGGCGCAAACGCGGTGCGCTGCTCTGGCCGGTGCTCACCTCGGCGGGCATCCTCGTCGCCGGCAGCGTCGGTGCCACCGTGGCCTCGATCGCCGTCGGTCTCGACAAGGTCCCGCTCGACCCGAACGATCCCTCGACCTTCGACGCGTTTCTCGCAAAGGCGACGATCCCGATCGCCATCAACCTCACTGCGACCGTCGCGGCCATCGTCGCGCCGGCGATCGTCTACCAGCTGACCGCCGTCGACAAAGAGCCCGGCGACGAGGGCGGCTTCGGCATGCCCGGCGTGATCACCCCCGCCGATCCGACGGGCACCCGTGCCGGGCATCAGGTCGCTGCGCCGCCGCCGACGACGCCGACGACGCCGGAGCCTGCTCCGCCGGTCGTCACGCCCGACTTCTGATCGCTGCGTCTCACCATTGCCAGGCCGCGGTCGTTGACCCGACGATCGCGTAGGGGGGTCAACATGTCCGTCGTTCTTGTGGTCGTCGTCGCCAGCGCTTTGGCAGGTCAGTTCACCGAAGGCTCACGCGTGTCCGGCGAGGGGTGCGTGAGCGCGGCCGGCGGTCAAGTCCTGGTGGCGTCGTCGTCGGTGGCGACGTTTCGCGATGCGGCGGCGCGCCGGCCGAAGCAAGGCGAGACGTTCTTCTTGATCGTCAACGTCTTTGCCGGCGAAGGCGTCTGCGACACGAAGGTCATCGCCCGACCGGGCTTCACGCTGCCCGCCGGCATGGCGTTCGCGCCAGCAACGGCGGTCGGCGACCCCGTGCCGGCCTGCTTCCTCGGGCGGGCCGGAGCGCTGGTCCGGCAGGCGTGCCGGACGGCGCCGTCGTCGGTGCGCGCAGACGGCACCGTGGTCTTCGATCCGCCGGGCAACGGCTTCTGGAGCATCCCGTCGAACCAACAGCTCCAGGTCCAGATCCCGGTGATGAGCACGGCCGAACAGGGGAGCGACAACGCAATCATCATCCCGCCCAACATCAAGGGCTTCGTCGACTACGTGACCTACGACGGCAGCACGCACATCTTGCGACCCACCGTGCCGGCGCGGGTGTTCTTCAACCCGCCGGCGATCAACTACCCGGCGCCACCGACGACGGAGATCGGGCCGTACGCCGCCCACTTCTTTGCGTTCGTCGACCCGCACTTCAACGCCGGCGTCTTGACCATCGAGGTGTCGAAGGATGCGGATGCGTTCGCGGCGTTCGAGCAGGTCACGCTCGACGACAGCACCTTCGAGAACAACATCGACCTCGTTGCTGAAGGCCTCGACGCCGACGCCGCCTACCGCTGGCGCGCGACCTACCGCGTGACGCGCAACGGCACTCTCATCACCGGAGCGAGCCAGAGCTTTCGCACCGCCCCGCCCCCGCGCTTCGCGTTTTCGTCGTCGGTGACGGGCAGCGGCTCGATCGCCAGCGATCCGGCGGTCGAGAGCGACGGAACCTTCATCGATCGTAGTGACGTCACGCTGACGGCGACGCCGGCAGACGGCCACCGTCTCGTCTCGTTCTTCGTCGACGGTGCCGCGGTCGACGGCGCAGGCGTCACGCTGCACATCGAGGCCCCGGTGGTGGCGACGGCGACGTTCGAGCCCGTCCCGCCGCCGCCGCCTTTGCCCGACGGCGAAGGCGAGGGTGAGTCGACCAACGTGGGCGAGGGCGAGGGCGAAAGCGGAGAAGAGCCGCCGGTCGGCGAGGGCGAAGACGAGTCCGCCGAAGGTGAAGCCGAGCCGCCGCCGGCCGATGGTGAAGGCGAAGGCGAAGGCGCCTCCGACGGCGAGGGAGAAGCCGCAGTCGACGACGACGACAACGACAACGACGACGACGGCGGCCGCGGCGTCGACGATGACGGCGACGGCGATGCACCGACCGGCTGCTCCGCCGGCCAGGGCGGCGGAGCGTTCGCGCTGGTGGCGCTGGTGGCGCGTCGTCGACGTCACGCTGCTGCGTCGTCGACGACGCGTTGATGCTGGTCACCACAGCTCTGCCCGCGCGCCGCCAATCACCTGGCGGAGGCGACCATGCTCAGGCAGTTCGTGGTGTTGGTTTCGTGTGTGCTCGGTGCGGCGGCTCTCGGGTGCGCAGACGAGCGCAGCCCGCGCCAGGCGGTCGAAGACGCGCTCTTTGACGAGCTGGCCTGCAGCGACGCCGCCCGGCCGTCGACGTTGGCGCGCCTGCGCGAGGTGCTCGACGATCCCGATCCCGCCGCGGTGCAGGCGCTGCTGCTGGCTCCTGAAGACCTGGCCAGCGTCGTCGCCATCGGCGGCCCCCAGGCCGAAGCCGTCGTCGTCGTCGCCCGCAACCTCTTCCGCGTCGTCGACAGCGGCGCCGGCCGCGACCTGCTGGAGCACGGTTGGCAAGGCGTCGACTGCGGCGATCCGATCACGCTCGATTGCACCGCCGGCAGTGGCACCTCGCGCGCCGCTTGCGACGACGACGGCGCAGCGCTCGGCATCACCCTGGCGCTCGATCGCTGCACCCTCGGCGGCATCGTCTTTGACGGCGCCGTCGACATCGGCCGCGTCGACGACGACGCCGTCATCGTCGTCGACGCGCTGAGCATGGACGAG
>JBKJNL010000225.1:0-7018 GCA_046593615.1 Myxococcota bacterium
TGCAGCGGCTTGACGCTCACCTCCGTCGAGCCGGCCGAGGTCGCGGCCGGCGCGACCCTCGAGGTGCGCGGGCTCGGCTTCGACGACACGCTGCAGCTGCGCCTCGAGAGCGCCGCCGGCGTCGACGTCACTTTGGGGCTCGCTGCGCGCGGCGTCGACAGCGCCTCGGCCACGGTTCCGTCGGCGACGCCCGCCGGTCTCTACGACCTGGTCGGCACGACCTCGGGCGGTGAGACACGGCTCGCGGGCGCCGTCACCATCGTCGTCGGCCGGCTGCGCGTGTTGTTCCTCGACGTCGGCCAGGGCGACAGCGCGCTCGTCATCGGCCCCGACGGCTCAACGCTGCTGATCGATGGCGGGCCCCGCTCCGCCGGCGACGTCGTGATCGACGCCGTCGCCAACGTGGCCGGCGGGCGCCTCGATGCCGTCGCCCTCACGCACGCCCACGAAGACCACATGGGAGGCCTGGTGGCGCTCCTGCGAGGAGACGACGGCGAGGCCGGCAGCCCCGACGACCTCGTGCCGCAAACCCGCTGGCAGGGCCACGACGACGCCGACTGCGACTCGCAGATCTGCGCCGAGCTGCGCGCGCTGCGCGCCCGCTTCGAGCGGCCCCTGATCGGCGACACGCTCTCGCTGGGCGGCGCCGTGGTCACCGTGATGGGGCGCGACGGCGATGTCGGCCAGGGGCGGCTCGACAACGTCGACGATCCCAACGAGCGCTCGCTGGCCCTGCTCATCGAGTTCGCCGGCCGCCGCGTCTTCATCGGCGGCGACCTCACCGGCGGCGGCCTCGGCGACGTCGATCTCGAAGCCGGCCTCGGCGAGCAGCTCGGCCCCGTCGATGTCATGAAGCTCAACCACCACGGCTCGTTGACGTCGACGTCGACAGGCTTCCTCGATGCGCTGCAGCCGCGGGCCGCCGTGATCTCGCTCGGCACCGACAACCCGTTCTGTCACCCCGCGCGCGACGTGCTCGATCGACTCATCGACCGCGGCATCCCGCCCTTCGCCACCGGCCTGGGCATGGTCGACGACCTCGACGGCTGCGACGAGGTCACCGCCTGGCCGGCAGACGCCCGCACCGGGCTCGGCACCATCGAGCTGGTCGTCGACGCCGCCGGCACGATGACGCTCGCCGGCGAGCCTCTCTGAGCGGTCGTCATCGACGTTCGACTACTCGAGGACCGCGATGCCCTCGGCGCGCAGCGTGTCGCCCACCACGTCCATCGCCGCCCGCTGCTCGGGGCTGCCCGGTGCAAACGCCAGGTGTCCGACAAACGCCGGCGCGCAGGCCGAGAGCGCGGCAAAGACGTCGCGCACGTCGTCCGAGATCAAACGGTTGCCAGGCGAGTCTTCAGTGTACAGCAAAAACGACAACGTGCCGGCCTCGCCGGAGAGCGGGTGCTCCTGCCCGGGCCGCCACAAGAGCTCGCCACCCCACCACACCCTCGTTCGTCGACGGATGACCAGCTCCTGGTAGTCGTTGACGTCGAGGTCGGCGCCGCCCTCCAGTGAATTGAGATACAGCAGGTGAAACGGATATTCCGTCGTATCCTGAAACGCACAATCCGAAAACAGCGGCGCCCGCGGCGTGGCGCCATCGACGGGCAACAGCATCTTGACTGCGCCATCGACGCCGCGCAGACGGTCGATGTCGGCGACGTCGTCGAGCACGGCGAGAGCGTCGACGTCTTCGGGTTCTCCTTCTCCCTCTCCTTCTCCTTCTCCTTCGCCGTCGGGAACGGGCTCCACCGGACAAGCGCCGAGGGCCAGCACGGCCAGCACAAACGCGAGCAAGGTGCGCTTCATCCCGGGTCTCCGGCGCAGACGGCGAAGTTGTCGACCAGCGGCGGCAGCGGGTTCGCAACTTCGATGCAGGCTTCGGGCAACGTGCGCTCGGGGTTGCAGCCGTCGACGACGGCGGCCCCGTCGCGCTCGACCAGCAGGCAGTCGGGCGGCTGGCAGACACGAAAGCCGAAGCCGATGCTTGAGTGGTTGAACGTGTAGCGCGCGCCGTTGACGTCGACGGTGAACAGGTCGTTGTGGTGGTTGCCGCCGAAGTCGTAGGTGGCCTCGACGCTGGTGATGACGCCGTCGCGCGACAAGAAAGCGCGGACGTCGTCGTAGTTGGCGAACGGGAAGCCCCCGGTGTTCAGCGACGTCGGCAGAGCGTGGACGTAGACGACGCCATCGACGCCGTCGCCGCCGACGCCACCGGTCAGGGTGCAGACATAGGCGACCTCGCTCACGGCGATGCTGCCGTCGGGGCACGAGAACGGATCGACCTCGCACGGCAGCGCGTGGCTGACCGTGGTGTGCATGTCGAAGCCGTAGTCGTTGTCGACGACGTCGCCGGCGAGCACCTCGCCCTCGCCCTCGGCGGCTTCGCCCTCCCCTTCACCGCCATCAGCACCACCGTCGGCGCCCGGGCAACCAACGACGCCGACGACGACAACGCCGGCGACAAGCAACACAGAGGCAACAGGGTTCATCGATGATCTCCGGCGCCCGCGGCGCAGCACCGGAAGCATGCCCAGAAACCCCAGCGCCAGCACGGCGCGATCCGGACCGCTTGCGCAGCCGCAGCCGCCATCGACGTCGTCGTCGCCTTCGCCTTCGCCTTCACCTTCGCCTTCACCCGCTTCGCCTTCGCCTTCGCCCTCGCCTGCGCACAGGGTCGTGGCCGGGCTCTCGTTGCCGGCCAGGTCGACGGCGCTGACGTCGACGCACGGCCCGTCGACCCGCAGCAGCCGATCAAAGGCGGTGGCGCCGACAACGACGCCCCCGCGCCGCGCCAGGAACCCCGCCAGTCCCCGATCGTCGCTGCCCTCGAGCCCGAGCACGAGCCCGGCGCGATCGTCGATCACGGCGGCCACGAGCAGCGCCGGGTCGACGTCGTCGGCGACGCCACCGATGCCGATCGCGGCGTCGACGTCGCCGGCGGCGCTGCTGACGAACACCTCGAGGGCGTTGCCGGCAAACGGCGCCAGCTCGACGACGAAGCCGCTGGTGCCGAGCGCGGTGACCACGACGTCGACGGGCTGTCCGGCGGCGGTGACGGCGACGCCGACCTGCGCCGCCGGGGGCGCGTTCTCGCCAAAGATCCACAGCCGGGTGTTTCTCGGCGCGGTGCTGGCCTCGTCGGGCAACAGGCGATCGGGGAACGGCGACAGGGGCGGCGGCGCCCCGGCCCGGCCGGCCCAGAACAACAAGACCCCGACGACGACGGCTCGAGCACGCAGCGGACAAGACAACAGGCAACGCATGCGGCGATCGTGCGCCAGAAATGAAAAACGCGCCCGGGGTGGGCGCGTTTCTCGACGTCGGCGCACGTCGCCGGCACGTCAGCAGGAGCGAGAGCTCACCAGCGGTAGTGGGCGAACGCCTTGTTGGCTTCGGCCATGCGGTGCGTGTCTTCGCGCTTCTTGACGGCGCCACCGCGACCGGCGGAGGCGTCGAGGATCTCGTTGGCCAGGCGCTCTTTCATGGTGCGCTCACCACGCTCACGGGCGGCATCGCGCAGCCAACGCAGGCCGAGGGCCACGCGGCGCTCGGGGCGCACTTCAACGGGGACCTGGAAGTTGGCACCACCGACGCGGCGGCTCTTCACTTCGACGGCGGGCTTCACGTTGTCGAGCGCGCGCTTGAAGACCTTGAGGGCTTCTTCTTTGGCGCGCTCTTCGGCGAGCGCGAACGCGTCATAGACAACGCCTTCGCCGACGGCCTTTTTGCCGTCGTACATGACGACGTTGATGAACTTGGTGACGAGACGATCCTGGTACTTGGGATCGTTGTTCACCTTACGTTTCGGGACTTCACGACGACGCGGCATGTTCTTCTCGGTGAAAAAAAGGAGATGGTGAGCGCTTCACGGGCTGCCGCCGGCGAAGCAAGGCGAAACTCAGGCCGCCTGCAAGGCGAACTCAGGCCGCCTGCAAGGCAAAACACAAGCGACCGAATGAAACGTCGTGGCCGACGCAGTCGGCCCGACGTTTCACTTGGGTCGCTTCGCGCCGTACTTGGAGCGTCCCTGACGGCGGGCGTTGACGCCCACGGCGTCGAGGGTGCCGCGGATGATGTGGTAGCGCACGCCCGGCAGATCCTTGACGCGGCCGCCACGGATGAGCACGACGGAGTGCTCTTGCAGGTTGTGGCCTTCGCCGGGGATGTAGCTGATGACTTCGAGCTGGTTCGTGAGGCGAACCTTGGCCACCTTGCGGAGCGCTGAGTTCGGCTTCTTCGGCGTCGTCGTGTAGACGCGCGTGCAGACGCCGCGCTTCTGGGGGCACTTCTCGAGATGGGCAGACGCGCTGCGGTTCTCGATCTGGGTGCGGCCCTTGCGAATCAGCTGGTTGATCGTCGGCATCGTCTCTCGTGTCCTTTGCCCGTTTTGCAGCGAGGGGCTCGCGGCTCGGGCTTCTCTTCGATGGAGTCGACCGCATGCCGCCCCCCGCGACGGTCGTCAACATGGATCCCCGCGATCGGGGGAGTTTGCTGCTGGCCCGTCTGCGTCCGGTCGTCGTCGACGGGCACAACGGCGCTCTGGCTGCACAAAAGAAACCGGCCCGCTGAGGGGCCGGTTTTTTCGATCGCGAGCGCGCAGACAAGTTTGTCGTCGCGCCAGTCGTCGTGCCAGTCGTCGTGCCGGTCGTCGTGCCGGTCGTCGTGCCAGTCGTCGTGGCGTCAGTCGTCGCGGCCGTGGACAAAGAGCTTCAGGTTCGTGGTCCAGGCCCGGCGTCCGCGGGTGCTGACATCGAGCAGCGACCAATTGGTGTATTCAAGACCGGGGGTCAGCACGGCTTCATGCTGCCAGGCCAACATGCCGACATAGAGGTCATCGGGAGGGATGAAATCTTCGGCCAGGAAATCGAGCTCGTGCAGCGGCAGCACGCCGCGGACGTCGTCGAACGCTGGGATGACCGGCACCGGCACCTTGGTGCGGCTGCCCTCGATGTAGAAGCTCCACAGCTGCTTGAACTCGAAGGGTTCGAAGACATACATGAGATGAATGGTCGGCTGCTCGCCGGCGGCCTTTTTCCAACGCAGGGTTCGGTTGATCAGGGGGCCGTTGTCGAGGGGCGACAGCACCTCGGGGATGCCCAGCACCGGCTGGATGGTGACGCCGCCGCGCAGGTTGCCGACGCCGTCCTGGATGACCTCTGACGACGGGATGCCGGCGTCGCCGATGTGGTGGGGGCGATCGGAGATCGTGGTCGGGGCCCGATCGCGGACCCGGATGGTGCCGTCGTCGGTGACGCCGAGGATGTCGGATGCGAAGCGGGTGCCGTCGGGCATGTCGACGACGAGGATCTTGCCGATGGCCACGAAGTCGCCGTTCTGGTCGGTCTGGGCCCAGCCGGTGCCGGAGCCGGTCACGATCACCGAGTTCTGCGTGAGGTTCGCGGTGCCGATGTCGGTCATCAGGTTGAAGCCCGTCGTCGAGTAGGCGCCGGCGACGAAGGTCAGCAGCTCGCCGGGCACGTCGGGCATGGTCTCGAGCGCGTGGCTGCGGGTGCCGCCGATGGCCGTCGTGTAGGCGAACGCGCCTTCGCCACCGAGCTGGATGAAGGGGATCACGCGGGTGATGTCGGGGCCGTTGCCGAACAGGGCGCGCAGGTCTTCGATCTCGAAGTCGAGGGGGGCGTCGGGCAGCGACAGGTCGACGTCGCGGTCGAGGGGGATCGACAGCTCGATGTCTTGATCGACCAGCGTCACGCCGAACTGCGGGAACACCTCGCGGCGCACGCCCATCTGGCGAAACCGGAATTCCTGCGTCGTCAGGTTGAAGATGCCGGCCAGGGCGACGAGGCCGAGGCGGCCGGGGCGCGAGTTGGCGATGAAGAATTCGCCGCCCTCTTCAAAGACGATGTTGTCGCCGCCGGGGTTCGGCGTGCCGGCGAATTCGTCGCGGGCGGTGGTGACGACGACGGCGAGGGCCAATTCGTCGGGGCCGAGGTTGGCGGGGTCGAAGAATTCCTTGGCGAAGCCAAAGACGCGGCCGCGGATCTGCGCCGGGGGCGGGGGCGGGGGCGGCGTGCCGTTGTTGGGGCTCGGCGGGCCGCCGCCGATGTTCTGCAGGTAGAGCGTGACCTCGGTGGCGTTGACGTCGACGAGGGTCGAGTACTCGTAGCCGTCGCCGGCAATCGAGATCGTCTGCGGTCCGTAGATGTCGGGGCCCGAGAGCGTGGCCTGGCCGAGGGGGTTCGTGATGTCGGCGGCCACCGGCACGCCGCCCGACTCCCCGACCGAGCCGATGAACGCCACCAGGTTCGGCACCGGGAAGCCGGTCAGGGCGTCGAGGGCGGTGATGTACATGGCGCCGTCGACGGGGCCGCCGCGGGTGCCGCCGAGGATGCTGGTCGGGTCGAACACCGTGAACACGCCCGTGGCCGTCGCCTGCCACAAAGGCGGCGAGCTCTCGCCGGGCGGCGGCACCACGCTGTTGTCGATGGCGATGTCGCAGCTGAAGGTCTCGAGGTTGAGGTCGCAGACGCTGACGGTGACGTCGGCGAGGCCGGGGGCGCCGAACGGCGTGCGGATGGTCAGGGTGTTGTCGTTGACGATGGTCATCTCGCGCGGATCGGCGAACTGTCCGCCGAACTGCACGGCGACGATGCGGGTGCCGCCCACGGCCGCGGTGGTGGCCGCCAGGCGCTTCGCGGTCTCGAAGCCGCTGCCGGTGACGGTGACGAACACATCGCCGCTCATGCCGCCGCGCGACGGGCGCACGCCGAGCACGCGGGGTGCGGCCTCGAACAAGAAGCCGTCGACCGCGACCGCGCGCTGCCCGCCCGGGCCGGTGACGACGACGTCGACGAGGCCGGCGGCGCCGGCGGGGGCGTCGCAGGTCAGGCTGGTGGCCGAGGTGACGACGACGTTTTCGCAGGCGATGCCGCCGAGGGTGACCTCGACGCCGCCCGCTGGGTCGGTCGGGAAGCCGGTGCCGGTGAGCGTGATCGACCCGCCGCCTGCAGCAGCACCGCCGGCGGGGCTGACGGCGGTGATGGCCAGCTCG
>JBKJNL010000453.1:0-3582 GCA_046593615.1 Myxococcota bacterium
GGCGACGACGACCTCGTTGCGGATGGAGCTCGCGGGCACCGGCGTGTCGGCGTCGACGGTGGCGCCCATCTTTGTCGTCGGCGGCGGCATGCACGCGGCGCAGCGGGCCCTCGCCGGTCCGCTGCCCTTCTGGGTCGCGACGACGTCGGCGGGCGCCGTCGCCCGGGGCGTCTGGCGCGCGATCGGCAGCGACTGTCCCGAGGTCATCGTCGCCCCGCCGATCCGCTTGTTCCTGGCGCTGTCGCGCTTGTGGCCCCGACTCGCCGAGCGCATCACGCGCGCGCTGTACGGACGCTGGATGCGGCGGTTGTCCGACGCCCGGCGCGGCGACCGCGATGCCGTGAGGCGTGATGCGTGATGCGTGATGCGTGAGGCCTTGAGACCGAGGCGCCGATCGCGCGCGCGCCGCGTGCGCCCCGACACGCTGCTCGTCAGAGCTGCTCGTCAGAGCTGCCCGTCAGAGCTGCCCGTCAGAGCTTTCCGTCAGAGCCAGACGCCCAGGGCCAGGCGCGCCGCGAGCCCATACGACGGCGACGCCACCTCGTCGCCGAGGCTGCTGGCGCTCACTTCGACGCCGGCGCCCACGAAGAAGCGGTCGATGGTGACTTGCGCGGTGCCGGCGACGCCCACGAAGCCGCCGACGCCGGCCACCGGCTCCAGCACGAGCACCGAACCGGGTGCATCGATGACTTGCGTCTGCTGGGTGACGAGCTCGACGCCCGCCAACACAGACGCGCCCAAAGCGAACGGGCCGAGGTCGAGGAAGGGACCCGCCGACACCGAGGCCCGGACGTTCTGCAGGTCGTCGATGGTGCGCGACGGATCGCGGCGTCCGGGGATGCGCGGCGACGACGATGACGACGCCGCGGCCACCGCCAGCCGCGGCGTGATGGTGACCCAGCGCAGGGCGATGGGGACGCCGACCTCGGCGCCGACGAAGCCGACGGCGTGGGCAAAGGAGCCGACCGGCCCCAGCTCGATCCCCCACTGCACGCTCTTCTCGGCCGTGCCCTTGCGCACCAGATGGGCGTAGGCAGCACCTTCGAGCTGCGTGACGTCGACGAAGGTCGACTGGCCAGCGACGACGTCGACGGCTCCTTCGTAGGCGACGTCGGCGCCGCGCACCACCACGTCGTAGCGGCCCGCCGGCAACGCCAGCGTTCGCCGCTCATCGTTCTCCCGCAGCTCGGCGACGACGCGGCCGGCGGAGGAGAACACGACGTCGTTGCCCTCGGGTCCGGTGACGTAGGCGAGGTCGACGGCGAGGCGGGCGAGCACCAGATCGGACCGGCCGCGCAGCTCCTGGCGGAAGGTCGGGTGCTGCAGGCCGCTCTGCGCGCGCGCGGTGCGCAACACGGTGGCGTCGTAGGCATGGCGAAACGCTTCGCCCAGCAAGACCACGCCGTCGCCGTCGTCGTCGGCTGCGCCCCGCAGGCCCGAGACGAGGGCGTGGGTGAAGTAGCTGCCCTGGACGTCGTCGGATTCGGCGGCGGCCTCGGCCGCCGACGCTGCGGTGACGACGACGTAGCCTTCGGCCGTCAGGGCTGCGTCTCCCTTCACGCGCGTGAGCGAGCCCGAGCGGCAGGCGTCGAGGATCAGCAGCCGCACCTTGACGGGGCTCTGCTGCAAGCGCGCATCGAGGGTCGCCAGGTCGAGCTTGTGCTCACCGAAGTGCAACGCGCTGCTGTCGGCGTGACCGGAGTAGTAGACGATCAACATCGCGTCGTCGTCGGCGCCGCGCGCGTGCTCTTCGAGGGAGTCGAGCGCCGCCAGCACATCGAGCGGCGTGTCCGAGTCTTCGGTCATCAGCACGAGGTCGTCGGCGCGCACGTCCCCGACCCCCCGCAGCGCATCGGCCATGCGGCGGGCGTCGTTGTCGGCGAACTGCAGCCGCTCTTCGTCGGCGGTGCCGCGGTTGTGACCGACCACGAGCGCAAAGCGACGCTCGGCGTGTGCCGCCGTCGACGCCACCAACAAGGCCAGGGGCACGAGCAGCACGAGCAGCGCCAGCAGCGGCCGCGCCGCCGACGTCGGCCTCATGGAACGACCCGCAACACAAAGACATCGCGCGCGCAGCCCTCGTCGGGCACGCCGTCAGCGGGCACACCGACGAGCTCGTGGTCGCAGGCCAGGAACGTCACCGCCGACGAACGCGCCATGGAAAAGCGGAGGGTGCCGGCGCCCGCGCCGTCGGCGGTGCCGCGGGCGACGACGACGCCGTCGACGACGACCGCGAGATGGCTCGCCGGCGCAGCGCGCAGGGCGACGCGGAGCGGCAAATCAGGCAGCACGGCGTCGCCGGAAAAGACGTCGACGCGGCGCTGGTCGCGCTGCTGCTCGATGGTCACAGCGATGGCGCCGCCTTTGATGCGATCGGGAGAGCGCTCGCGCGAGACGGCGATGGCCACGACGGCGGCGGCCGCGAGGCCCGCGAACGGCACCAGCTTTGCGCGCCGCAGCCGCAGCAGACGAACCACCCCTCGTGACGGCGCGGCCACCGACGGCGTGTTCGACGGCGCCAGCGAAGGCGTGATCGACGGCGAAAACGACGGCGAAAACGACGGCGAAAACGACGGCGCCAACGATGGCGAAAACGGCGGCGCCCGCTGCGCCCAGGCCTCCTGCACGGCCTTCAGGGTCGCCAGCCGCTCCTGGCAGCGCGCCGATTGGGAGAGGTGGTCGCGGAGGCGTTGCGCGGGCTCGGGGTCGAGCTCGCCGAGCAGGAGCTGGTCGAGCTCGAGGTCGGAGCAGCAGGGCTCGGTCATGTCACCGACTCCTTCAGCACATCGTTCGACACGTCCTTCGACACGTTCTTCGACACGGCCTGCGCCGCTTCCGTGAAGCGGGCGAGCATGTCGCTGATCTTGCGTCGGCTCACCCCGCGCGCCGCGGCAATGGCGTCTTGCGACATCTCGTCGACGTAGTGGGCGACCGCGACCTCGGCGAGCGCGGGGTCGACGGCGGCCAGGACCGCGCGGATGGCGACGGTGTCGAAGTTGACCCCCGGCACCGTGAAGGTCGTCTGCGGGGCGATCTGCTCGACGAGGATTCGCTGCCGGGTGCCACGGGTGCGCAACACGGTGAGGCAATGGTTCGTCGTGACCGCGTACAGAAACGTGCTCACCGTGCTCTCGCCCCGAAAGGCCGCGGGCTCTTCCCACAGACGCGCAAAGATCTCCTGGACGGCGTCGGTGGCGTCGTCGTCGTTGCCGAGGATTCGTCGGGCCCGGCGCCACACCAGGTGGCCGTGGGAGCGGTAGAGAGCTGCGACGTCGACCGCCGGCCCTGCGGCTGTCGCGGCGTGGGTCACGGCAGCACCCGCACCAACGCGGGCAGCTCTTGCTGCTCATCGATCTGGCTCGCCACCACCGCGCGGCAGTCGTCGAATGCGGCGCGCAGGCTCTCGCAGCACGGGTCTTCATCGGCGAGCGCGTGCTCGTCGAAGCGACAGTCGGCGCAGGCAGGCAGCGCTGCGGCGACGACGTTGTCGCCGCAGCGGCGGGCGTCTGGATCGCCGCTGTCGACGAGCAGCGCCACGGGGTGGCCGTCGAAGTTGAAGGCGGCTTCGGCGACGGGCGCCAC
>JBKJNL010000930.1:0-5347 GCA_046593615.1 Myxococcota bacterium
CCGTTGTTGAGCGGGTCGAGCCGCCGTCCGCCGGCCAGCAGCTTCGCGCCGCTGTCGAGTGCGCGCTTCACCTGGTCTTCGACGCGCTCGCGGGCGGCGGCCGAGATGAGCGGTCCCATGTCGGTGGCGGGGTCCATCGGATCGCCGACCGTCAACGTCGCCGCGTGCTTGACGAAGCGCGCGACGAACTCTTCGGCGATGCTCTCGACGACGTAGATGCGCTTGGCCGACGTGCACACCTGGCCGGCGTTGAGGAAGCGCGCCCAGGCCGCCCCTTGCACGGCGACGTCGAGGTCGGCGTCTTCAAAGACGATGAGCGGATCGATGCCGCCCAGCTCGAGGTTCACGCGCTTGAGCTGCTCGGCGCAGCGCACGGCGATGCGCGTGCCGACGGCGGTGGAGCCGGTGAAGGCGATGCAGGCGACGTCTTTGTCGCCCACCAGCGGCTCGCCGACCTCAAGGCCGGTGCCGGTGACGACGTTGACGACGCCCTTCGGCAACAGCGAGAAGCCGATCTTCGCCAGCCGCAACGTCGACAGCGGCGTCAGCTCCGACGGCTTGATGACGACGGCGTTGCCGGCGGCGACGGCGGGCGCGACCTTCCACATCATCAACAACAGCGGGTAGTTGAACGGAGCAATGGCGCCGACGACGCCGAGGGGCTCTTTGATGGTGAAGTTCACCTGGTGCTCGGCCACCGGCGGAATCGAAGTCCCGTGCGAGTTGCGCGCGATCTCGGCGTAGTAGTCGAGGCAGGCGGCGCACCATTCGACCTCGTCGAGGTTCTCGATGCGCGGCTTGCCGCCCTCGCGGGTCAAGAGCGCCGACAGCGCCGCGCGATCGTCGCGCATGGCCCGGGCGATGTCGTGCAGCACGCGGGCGCGCTCGACGGCCGGCACGTGCCGCCACCCGACCTGCGCTTCGCGCGCGGCGGCGACGGCGCGGCGGACGTCGGCGGCGGATGCTTCGACGACGTCGTCAACGACGTCAAAGGTGGCCGGGTTCACGATCCGGCGCACACGCCGATCCTCGCCGTCGTGCCACTCCCCGTTGATGAACAGCTGCTGCATGGTCGCTCCCGGCGCGAGGTCGTGGTCGTCGCCGGCGAGGTTACGTCATCGCCTGCACAGGGGCCGCCTGCACAGGGGCCGCCCGCGGGAGGCACGGCGGCCCAACGTTGTGGCCCGCGGCCGACGACGTGGTAGACGTCGCTGTGCTCATCACCATCCTCTTTGCGCTCGGGTCGGCGCTGCAGGGCGATCCGGCCTTTGACGAAGGCGTCCGCCTCTACAAGCAGACCGAATACGAGCAGGCGATCCTGCAGTTCCAGCCGTTGTCGACCCGCCCCGAGCTCGCGCCCAAAGACCGCGCCGAGGCCCTGGTCTGGCTCGGGCTGTCGCAGGCCGGCTCCGGTGAAGTCGACGCCGCCCGCGCCACCCTGCGCACCGGCCTGGAGCTCGATCGCAAGCTCATGCTGCCGACCGGCACATCGCCCTCGATCGTCAAGATGTTCGAAGAGCTGCGCACCGAGGTCACGGCGGCCCTCGGACCGGCCCCAGAAGACACCGTCGTCGTCGTCACGCCCGACCCCGTTCCCGTCGTCCCCGAGCCCGAGCCCGAGCCCGCCGCAAGCCCGATGATGGCCATCGGCATCGGCGGCGCGGTCGCTGGCGGCGTCGCCATCGTCGTCGGTGGCGTGCTCGCGGTGTTGGCCGCTGGCTCGCTGGGCACGGCCAACGACCCCGAGCAGTTCCAGGACGACGCCAAAGCCGCCCTCGACGCCGCCAACGCCGAAGCCCTCGGCGCCGGCCTGCTGATCCCGCTGGGCGTCGCCCTCGGCGCGGCCGGCGGCGCTGCCCTGGTGTTCGCCGAGTAGCGCGGCGCTCGACCACGAGCGCCGCCACGGCCGCAACGACGCGGCGCGCGCCTGCGGCTGCCGGTGAACGAAAACAATGAATCCCCGTGGACGGCGCTGACGGCGCTGACGGCGCCGTGACCTACTCGAAGCTCACGCTCATCTTGGCGACGGTGCCTTTGGTGACGTCGACAGAACGGGTCTCGGTCTTGCCGTTGTGCGTGAAGCGCAACGACCACGTGCCGATCGGCACCTCGACCGGCGCAAACGGCGTCGTGCCCAGCGGCTCGCTGCCGAGCGAGACATCGGCGTAGGGGTTCGCCCGCGGGTGGATCTTGCCGCGGGGCAAGGCGCCGTAGTCGGCCACGCCGTTGACGACGGGGACGGTGGAGCGACCACCGCGCTTCTTGTCGACGGCGACCAGGCTCGTGGTCCCCAGCGCCACCTTGATGGTGCCGGTGCCGGCGCCGACGCCCTTGCCAGCCGACTGCCATTGGATGCCGGCCGGAGCCTTCACCTGCACGTCGATCTTCTTGGAAGCCGGCGTCTCTGCGGGCTTCTCGACGGGCGGCTTCTCGACGGGCGGCTTCTCGACGAGCGGCTTCTCGACGGGCGGCTTCTCGACGGGCGGGGTCTCGACGGGCGGGGTCTCGACGGGCGGGACGACGACGACCGGGTCAGCCTGCGGCACCGCCGTGGGGACGGTCGTCGCGAGGGCGACCCCATTTGGATCGGGCTCGGCCGGCGGGTCCGAGCCGCCAAAGCCGACGACGGCGGCGACGACGACGACGACGACGACAGCGGCTGCGGCCATCAGGAGGGTGCGACCCCGTCCCGGAGCCGCGGGCTCAAAGGCTGCGGGCTCAAAGGCTGCGGGCTCGAACGTTGCGGGCTCGAACGTTGCGGCCTCGAACACTGCGGGGGTTGCAAGGCCATCGTCGTTGCGCGCGAGCGCGGCGGAAGCGGCGGCGGTGGGCTCGTCCCAGGCGGCCTCGGGGGTCGACCGGGCGACGACGTCGGTGACGGCACTCGCCTGGAACGGCGCAGACGAAGGCAACACGAGCTCGGCCCCAGTGACAGAGGGGGCGACCGCGGGGGCGACCGAAGAGGTGACGTTGTCGTCGACGGCGGCCGGCGACAGGGGGCGGTCAAAGAGGTTCGGTGCCGCGGGCTGCCACGGCACCGTGGGCATCGACTGAAGCAGGGCCCCCGACAGCGCCGGTGACACCGAGCTCGCCAACATCGGCACCGGCGTCGCCGCCGTGATCGAGCTGCCGAGCGAGCTGTTGAGCGAGGGCGTGGCCGTCGTGACCGGCACCGGCTGCGAGGGCTCGCGCGGGGCCGTCGCCTCGACGACCTCGGGGACTTCTGGCAGCGGGTCGACGTCGGCGGCTTCGAGGAGCACCGGGTCGCCCGAGGCCGACGACCCCGGCGTGTCGGGGCCCGGCGTCCATTGCAGCACGCGCGTGGGCACCTGCTCTTCGATGGCGTCGTCGACGCCTTCGCACACCGGCCAGGCTTTCATCGCCCGGCCTACCGGCGCGGCGCGGCAGAACATGCCGCCGGGGCCGACATCGCCGCTCGGCAAGCGGTTGGCGAGGAAGTCGCGCACGAAAGGAACGACGATGTTGCGTCGCGAGCTCAGGGCTTCGGCGAGCTCGTCGTGGACCTCGCCAGCGTCGGCGGGGCGGTCGTCGGGCTCCTTGGCGAGCATCTTCAGGATCAGGTCGTTGACCCGTTGGGGCAGCGCGCTGTTGAGCTCCCACGGCGGGCGGGCACCGCCCTGGATGATGCGCTCCATGGTCTCGACGTCGCCCTTGCCGCTGAAGGGGCGCTTGCCCGTCACGAGGCCGTAGAACGTGACGCCCAGGGCATAGATGTCGGTGCGGCCGTCGATGGGGCGGCCGAGGACCTGCTCGGGCGCCAGGTAGGCGAGCTTGCCCTTGAGCATGCCCGCGGCCGTCTTCTCGACGCCGTCGCCGGAGGAGGATTTGGCGACGCCGAAGTCGAGGACCTTGGTGACGCCTTCGCGGTTCACCATCAGGTTGTCGGGGCTGATGTCTCGGTGGACGATGCCCAGCTTCTTGCCCTGGTCGTCGCAGAGCTCGTGGGCGGCGGCCAGACCGAGCGCGGCGTCGGCGATGGCGCAGCAGATGATTTCGAGGGGGATCGTCAGCCCGTTGCGCCAGGCCCCGGCGGCGAGGTGATGCAGGGCGACGCCGTCGATGTATTCCATCGCGATGAACTGCACGGCACCGATCTGGCCCAGCTCATAGATCTGCACGACGTTGGTGTGCGTGAGCAGCGCCGCCAGCCGCGCCTCGCGCTGGAACATCTTGACGAAGTCCTCGTCGTCGATGAGGTGGCTGAGCATGCGCTTGACGACGAGGGTCTTCGTGAAGCCGGAGGAGCCTTCCATCTGGGCGAGGAACGCCTCGGCCATGCCACCGCGCCCGATGCGCTTGGTCAGCGTGAACTTGCCAAACGCCATCGGCAGATCGGATTGCGACTGCGGCTTCTCGGCGGCCTTACCCGCCGGTGGAAAGATGACGTCTGCTGGGATGTCGTTGGACAAAGCGGCTGCTCCGAACAGGACGATACTCTAGCGCCTCTCGTCCGCCCCCATATCGAACCGAACGTTTCCCGGACGTGTATCGAGATCGAAGTCCACGACCGTCGCCGATGCGTCGATCCGATCGATGCAGGGTGAGGCCGCCGACAGGTGGAAGTCGCCGCCGCCCACGAACGCCGGGTCGAGCGAGATGTTCGTGCCGGTCCCGCCCTCGAAGTCGGACTCGGCGCCGGTGCAGGCCCCCGAAAACGGCGTCGGCGTGTTGCCAAAGATGATCGAGCCAAACAGCGCGACGGGCGCCGTGCAGCGAACGCCTCCGCCGTCGCTGGCCGCCCGGTTGTTGGCCACGGTGTTGTGACGGAACGTGCCGCCGGCCGTCACCTCGACGCCGCCGAACGCCGCCCCGACCGAGCCGTTGTTGACGATGATGTTGTTCTCCATCGTCCACGGGCTGCCGGCCGCGATGGAGACGCCGCCGCCGAGGTTGGCAGTGATGACGTTCTCGCGCAGCGTGGCGACGTGGTTGTTGCCGGCGGTCGTGACGCCGACGCCGAGCGATGGGCCGATGACGCAGCGCTTGATGACGATGCTCGACCCCTGGCCACCGCCGCTGTGGGTGACGGCGCCGCCGCCGCCGGTGGAGACGATGGTGAAGCCCTGGATGACGGCGTCGGTGTTGTTGCCCGACACCTGCAGGGTCCGGGTGGCGTTCGACGACCGCAGCGTGGTCACAGCCGCGCCCGCGCCGATCAACTTGATGTCTTTGCTGATGATGGCGACGACGTCTGAGCCCGTGTCGTAGACGCCGGCGCTGACAAAGACGCAGGCGGCGCCGCCCGAGCCCACCGCCGCGGCGATGGTCGCCGTCGGCGAGGGCACCGTGCGCACCCCGGCCGTCGCGCAACAGACGCTCGGCTGGC
>JBKJNL010000941.1:0-23531 GCA_046593615.1 Myxococcota bacterium
GGCGACGGCGCCAATGGCCAGCGGGATGAGCGGCAGGTCGAAGCCGCGCAGGTGGGCGGCGTACCCGCGCTCCAGAGAGCCGTCGTGGGGCTCGCCGTGGTGGGCGCCGTGGTGCGCCGCGTGGTGCGACGACGAACCGGGGGCGCCGTGAAAGATGCCGAACCACAGGCGGCCGGCGTAGGCGCCCGTGATGAAGATGCCGAGCAGCAGCCCGTAGAAGACCCACGGCTGGCCATGGGGGCCAGACATGTGGTGGTGGGCGGCCGAGAGGATGGCCTCTTTCGAGATGCCGCCGGCGGTGATGATCGGCGTGCCGATCAACGCCAGCGAGCCAATGACGAAGAACCAGTAGGCGCCCGGCAGGTCTTTGCGCAGGCCGCCGACCTTGCGGATGTCTTCTTCGTGGTGCGTGGCGTGGATGACCGTCCCCGCCGACAAGAACAACATCGCCTTGAAGGCCGCGTGCGTGACGAGGTGAAAAAACGCAGCGAACGGCGCGCCGATGCCAACGGCGACGAACATCCAGCCCAGCTGCGACGCCGTCGAGTAGGCGATGCCGCGCTTGAAGTTGGTCTGCCACAGCGACGCCAGGCCGCCGAGCAGCGCGGTCGCGAGGCCGGTGACGACGACGGCGGTCATGACTTCGGGCGACGTCTCGAGCAGCGGTGACACGCGCACCAGCAGGTACACACCGGCGGCCACCATGGTGGCCGCATGAATCAGCGCCGACACCGGCGTCGGGCCGGCCATGGCCGCGGGCAACCAGAACCACAGCGGGCCCTGGGCGCTCTTGGCGCAGGCAGCGATGACGAGGCAGGCGGCGATCAACGTGGTGCCGCCGACCGCGCCGGGGGCTGACGTCGCCAACGTGTCGAGGGCGCCGCCACCGGTGGGCAGCGCGACGGCCGCGACCAGCAGTGCCGCGTCACCGATGGCGTTGGCGCCGAGGGCCAGCAGGCCGGACTGCAGCGGGCCGATCCCCTGAGCGGGAGACTTCTGCCACCAGAACGAGATGAGCAGGAACGAGGCGATGCCGACGCCGGTCCAGCCGATCAGCAGCACCGTGAGGTTGCCGGCGACGACCAGCAGGCACATGGCGGCGACAAAGAAGTCGAGAAAGGCAAAGAAGCGGTGGGCCCGCTCGTCGTTCTTCATGTAGCTGATGGCGTAGACAAAGACGCAGCTGGCGACGGCGCCGACGACGCAGAGCATGACCGCGGCGAGGCCGTCGATGTGGAAGCGCAGCGCGTGGTCGGGCAGGAAGGGCACCTGCTCGGCGAAGCCGATCTTCAACGCGTCAGCCCCGCTGCCGGGAGCGCGGCCCTGCAGCAGCCAGCCGACGGCGATGCCGAGGATGGCGAGCGGGCCGACCCAGCTCAGTGCGCCGGGCTTCTTGGGCACGCCAAAGATGTTCAGCACCAGAAACGGCAGCGGGAAGAGGAAGCACCAGGGAATCAGGGTGTCGATCATCCGGCGATCTCCGACGGGGCGTCGACGTCGACGCGCGTTCTGCCGCGGAAGACCGCGAGGGCGAGGGCCAGGCCGACGACAACTTCGGCGGCGCCCAGGACGAGGACGAGGAGGCCGGCGGCTTGTCCTTCGGCGTTGTCGTGGACGCGGCTGCCGAGGATGAGCACGAGGATGGCGGCGTTGATCATCAGCTCGATGCTCATGAGCACCGCCACCGGGTTCTTGCGGTAGACGACGCCGACGGCGCCGCAGGCAAAGACGAAAAAGGCGCAGCAGACGATGACGATTTCGGGGGTCGGCATCACGCGCCACCTCCGACCGGGCCGCTGCCGGCCACAGCGCCGGCGACGCGCGGACGATCTTGCCGACGCCACAGGGCAATGGCGGCGACGATGGCCGACAGCAGCAGCGGCGCCGTCAGCTCAAAGGGCACGAGCAGCGTCGTGAACAGCGGGCGGCCGATCTCTTTCACCGTCGGACCCGAGCCGTGGATGGCCGGCAGCACGCCGCTCGACGCCGTGAACGCCGACAGCGCGCCGCCGAACACCGCCAGCACCGCGAGGCCGGCGATGGTGGCGTAGACGAGGCCGCCGGCGGTCAGCTTCTCTTGCCCGCCTTCTGGCAGCAGCGTGACGACGATGAGGAACAGCACGACGATGGCGCCCGAGTAGATGAGCATCTGGGCGACGGCCATCAGCTGCGCCGACAGCAAGAAATAGAGCGCGGCCATCGACAGCGAGTGTCCGAGGAGCCCGAGCGCTGTGTGCACCGGCTTCTTCAAGAGCACCACCGCGAGCGCGCTGAGCGCAGCGAGCGCGCAGCAAAGGGCTGTGGGGAGGAGCGTCAGCATGGCGCCGAAGTAGCCGACCTGCGCCAGCGGTCAAGCCGTGCCGTCGTCGGCGGGGTCTTCGGCCGGCGGCGCGGCCCCGATCTCGGGCTCGGCCCCGAGCCACCACGTGACCCTCGACGCCCTGCCCGTGCGCCCGGAGCGCTTGACGGCGTCGTGGGCGAGCATGACGGCGACGAAGCCGGCGGTGAAGCGGGCGTTCAGCTCGCAGACCCGCAGCCGCGTCGCCGACGGCGGATCGTGGGGGCCTTGACCCCTGGGCAGGAAGCTGAAGAGGTCGACGCCGCAGGGGCCGCGCAGGCCGCGGGCGGCGGCGGCGGCGACGACGGGTTGGCTGAGCTCGACGAGCCGGCGCTCAAAGCGGTGGCCCGAGGTGACTTCGCCGTCGACGTTGACGACCATTTCGGCGCCGCGCCAGACGCCGGTCTGCTGTTGCAGGGCGCGGGTGGTGCCCAGCCAGCGCACGCCGGCGTCGTCGATCCACCATTGGGTCGACCAGTCGATCTGGCGATCGAGCCAGGGCTCAACGACGACGCCGCCGCGCAGCTTGAGCTTCTCGCAGGTGCGCGCCGACAAGCCGCCGGCCGGGATTTGGACGCGGCCGCGGCCGCTCGTCGAGAAGCGCGGCTTGGCCACGAGGCCGGCGAAGCGCTTCGTGCCCTCGGGCGTCAGGTCGGCGGGCTCGACGACGTGGATGCAGTGCTCGAGCGCGACCGGCAGGAGCCCCGAGGCGGCGACGACGCGGGCGCAGAAGCCCTTGTCGTGCACCTCTTTGACGACGTCGATCTCGCTGCCGAACAGCTTGAGCCCGCGGGCGTCGGCGGCGCGCTGCGCGAGCGGCGTGTTCAGCCAGGCGACGAAGCCGTCGGCGTCGAAGCGCCCCGCCGGAGCGAGGCCGGCCGCAATGTGCAGCGCGCGCCCCCATTGCAGTGCCAGGTGCGCGAAGAGCGGCAGCGGCGCCGTCGACGGCAGCGCGTCGTTTTCTTCGGCGCCGAAGTTGGCGAACAGCGCGCGGCCGGAGTGGGCGCCGAGCGTCATGTCGGGTCGGGCTGCTTGCTGCTGCGGGGCCTGCCCCGCGGCGCGCGCTCTGGGCGCGGCGTCAACGCAGAAGCTTCGGGGTTCGCCTGCTGGGCCAACAGCGCCTTGATGTCGTCGAGGCCGAGGGCGCCGCCACCGCCGCTGCCTTCGAGGACGGCGTCGACGAGGGCGCGCTTCTCGTCGTGCAGGCGCAGGATCGCCTCTTCGATGGTGCCGCGCACCACGAGGCGCACGGCGGTCACCGGCTCGACGCGTCCGAGGCGGTGGGCGCGGGCGATGGCCTGGGCTTCGACGGCGGGGTTCCACCACGGATCGAGGTGGACGACGACGTCGGCGGCAGTGAGGTTCAGCCCCGCGCCACCGGCCTTGAGCGAGAGCAGGAACACGTCGGCCTCGCCCCGCTGGAAGGCGTCGACCCGTCGGCGCCGCTCCGCCTCGGGCGTGCTGCCATCGAGGCGCAGCAGGCGCAGGCCGGACTTCTTCAGCACCGGCTCGACGAGATCGAGAAACTTCGTGAACTGCGAAAACACCAGGGCCTTGTGGCCGGCGGCCTTGACGTGCTCGAGCGTGGCGACGGCGGCGTCGAGCTTGGCGCTGGTGCCGGTGTAGCCGGGCTCGACCAGCACGGGGTGGCAACAGCACAGCCGCAGGCGGGTCAGCCCGGCCAACACGCGGAAGCGGCGGTCGTCGACGGTGGAGCCATCGTCGAGGTCGGCGAGGATCTCTGTGCGCAGGGCGTCGTAGATGCCCCGGGCCTCGGCCGAGGCGTCAACATCGACGAGCTGCTCGGTGAGGGGCGGCAGCTCGGGCAGCACCTCGGCCTTTGTCCGGCGCAGCAAGAATGGCCTGATCGTCTGCCCCAGCTGACGACGGTGTTGCACCGATCGATCGCGCTCGATGGGCAACAAGAAGCGCTTGCGGAACTGCTCGGCGCTGCCCAGCAGTCCGGGGCTGACGACGCGAAACAGGCTCCACAGCTCGCCGAGGTGGTTCTCGAGGGGCGTGCCCGACAGGGCGATCTTCAGTGTGGCGTCGAGGTCACGGGCAGCGCGGGCCCGCTGGGTGTCGGCGTTCTTGATGGCCTGGGCCTCGTCGAGGATGGCGGTGGCGAACGAGCGCTTCGCGAAGCGTTCGTCGAGCAGGCCCCAGGTGGCGATCAGGACATCGCGCTTCGTCAGCGCGCCGAGCAGCTGGTCGCGGTCGTTGGCGTCGCCGTAGACGTGCACGCGCAGCGAGGGGGCGAAGCGCTCGAGCTCGCGCAGCCAGTTGAACACCAGGCTGGTGGGCGCGACGACGACGGCGGGGCCTTCGTCTTGCCGGTCGAGCAGCAGGCCGATGGCCTGCACGGTCTTGCCGAGCCCCATGTCGTCGGCGAGCACGCCGCCGGTGCCAAAGGCCGCCAGGCGACGCAGGAAGAGCAGGCCGTCGCGCTGGTAGGGCCGCAGCTCGGCGCGCAACCCGGGCGGCGGCGTGTCGTCGACGGCGCGGGCCCGGTCGAGGCGCAAGAGCATCTGCTGCCACACCGCGCCTTCTTCGAAGACGGCGCCGGCCTGCTGCAAGACATCGAGGGCGGGGGCGACGGCGAAGGGGACTTCGACGGTGCCGGCCGCGGCGCCCTTGCCGCCTGCGTTGCCGCCCGCCGTGCCACCCGCCGTGCTGCCCGCGGTGCCGCCGTCGGTGCTGCTCTCGTCGGTGGTCAGCGCAGCCACGCCGCGCAGGGCCTCGCGCAACTCGTCGGACACCGCCGCGAAGCGGTCGCCGGCGAGCTTGACGTAGCGCCGCTGGTGGCGCACCGCGGCCAGCAACGTGGCCAGCGACACATGCTCGCCGTCGACGTCGGCGCCGCCGTCGAGGCCCAGCCACTGCCGCGCCGACGACACACGCACCTTGAGCGCGGTGGTGTTGGCAGCGGCCGCGAGCTGGAGCCGCCGCTGATCACGCCACACGACCTCGGCGCCGCTCACCTGGGCCCGGGCGAACAGCTCGACGGCTGCGTCGTCGTCGGCGGCGAGGGTGAAGCGATCGTCGCCGTCGGCGCCTTGCAGGTTGTCGGCGAGACGCAGGCCGTCGGCGAGGCGCTCGACCAGCGGAGCGGCAAGGTCGACCTCGCTGGCCAGGTTGCGCGCGTAGCGCACGCGCACGCCGTCTTTCAGGGCCAGGGCCACTTCGGCGCCCGCGCCAGGGACGCAGAAGCCAGCGCCGTCGCCGGCGACGACGGAGACGCGCGCGGTCAACCGCAGCGGGTCGGTGAGCGCGAGGCGCAGCACCAGGCGCGGCGCGCCGGGCAGCAGGTCGCCCTGCAGCGACGTCGGCAGCGTCAGGCGGGGCGCGAGGTCGGCGGCGACGCGGTCGGCGATGGCTTCGACGCGGGACCGCACCGCGGCGGGCACGACGGCGCCATCGACGACGGCCTCGGCGAGGGCGGCGGCGCGGGCGTCGACGGTGGCGATGCGAAAGCGCAGGGCTCCATCGGCGGCGGTTTCCTTGAGCAGGGTCAGCGGCGCGCGCACCGTGGCCGGGTCGACGACGACGTCGCCGATGGCAAAGGTCACGGTGATGTCGCCGACGCCGGTGTCGATGAGCGACACCCGCAGCGGCAGGCTCTCGACGGTGGCCGGCCGGCCGTCGCTGTCGACGAGGAACGGGTGGCCGGCCAGGGCCTGGAGTGCCGCGGTGGCGTCGGGGCGTGAGCTGGCGAGGAAGCCGGCAACCCGACGGTCTTGATCGGTGATGGCGGGAGAGGACTCGGCGAGCAAGCGCGCGGGCTCGACGTCGACGCCCTTGACCCAGCCCTTGCCGTTCACCTTGGGGCGTTGGCGGCGGCAGACGAGCCGCGTGCCCGCCGACACCGCCTGCAGCTCCCAGGCGATGCGCTCTTCTTTCGGGGCCTCGGCGGCGACGTAGGCGTCGAGCGCGGCCAGCAGGGCGTCGTGGGTCGGCGCCAGCCAGTCGCGCAGCCGCGACAGCTCATGCTCGGCCGGTTCGTTGATCATGTCGAAGAGCCAGCCGAGCGCGGCCGACCGGACCGCGGGGTCATCGGGCGAGGCGTGCACGACCTCACCGCTGCGCGGGCGCACCTCGACGACGGCCGTGTGCCAGTCGAAGCCGCGCAGCTCGAAAAAAATCGCCCGCTTGCCCGCCTTGACCTCGCGCACGTGCCAGCGCCCGGGCTCGCGTCCGGCGCGCTGCCGCCCCAGACGGGCCAACAGCGCGCGCCGCTCGTCGGCCAGCACCTCGGGAAAGGTGAGCACGACGGGCCACTGCAGCGGGAGCCGCCGCACGTCGGCCATGGCGGCCAGACAGATGATGGCCGACCGGGCCCACGGCGCCGCGCGGGGAAAGCCCAACGCCTCTTGCAGGGTGCAGTCGGGCAGCAGAGCGCGCTCGAGGTCGCCGCAGGTCTCGCGGGCGACCGCCATCCAGTCGCGGCGCAGATCGTCGTCGAGGCCGGCGGCGCGGGCGTGGGCGATGAAGCCGCCGGCGTCGTCGCGGCTGCCACCGCGCGCGACTTCGACGACGCGCGGCCACAGGCTCGGCAGGGTGAGCAGCGGCAGCAGCGCTGCGGCGAGGCCCGGCGCCGCGAGGGTGTCAGCCGGGTCGAGCTCGTCGACCACGTCGTGCAGCCCAAAGGCGAGGGGGCGAAATCCGAGCCACGGCATCAGCGTTCGCGACAGACGCGGCCGCACCCCGAGCAACAGCTGGTGGGCGACGGCGACGGGCAGGTCGTCGACGTCGGGGCGCGCGGCGACGACGTCTTCGAGCTCGTCGCGCAGCCGACCGGTGTTGCGCAAGCGCAGCGTCGTTGCGGTCTGCAGTGCGGCGCGACCCGGCGGCATGGCCGGCACGAGGCGCAGGTGCGATCCGGGCGGAGGGGGGAGACGCTTGACCACGACGACGCCTTAGCAGGCGGCGCCATCGACGTCGTGGAAGGATCGGCGTCATGCCGCCGTCGTCTTCCTTGCTCGTGCAGCTGCCGTGGTGCATTTCCTTGCCGGGCTGAAACCACTCGAGCCGGGGGGCTACCCGGTCGTCCGCTCCAGGGCCGCTCGGGCCCGGGTCTTTGTCCGGGATGCCGTGCGTCGTCGTCGTCGTCGTGCCTCCCGCGCGAAATCGGAAAAAAAATGAATCCAATGCGTCGCGACCGGGCCGCTCCTCCGTAGGGAAGGAAGGAGGTCTCCATGTTTCCTTTCCGGCAGATCTGCGTCGACGGCGTCGAAGCCCATCCGGCCGCCGGTGATCGCCTCGTCTACGACGAACGCAACGGCACGCTGTTCATCCACCGGAAAGACGGCGAGGTCACCTTCCAGCTCGTCAACGACAGCCCACCCGTGAAGCGGCTGTTCATCGGGCAGGGCTGGTCGGTCGACCTCACGCGGGCGTCGGCGGAGCTCTATGCGCGCCTCGGGGGCCTCAGCGGCGGGGTCCTCCACGTCGAAGGCTCGCTCCCCTCGCTGCAGATCTTCGAGGTCACCGACTGAGCAGGGTCGACACCGAAAGGCGGTTGCGGTTTTCGGAGACAACGTTCGCCTGATCACCGCTGCCGGATCGCGACGGCACCCCGGCTGGGCTCCCGCTATCGTCGGGCTCCCGGTGGAGGTCGATGTGACGATCGCGATGTGCCTGTCGTGCGGCGCGGAAAAGTGGGGCGCCTTCAACCCCTGCAAGCGCTGCGGCGCGGGCATCGTCGAGTCGCACGAGCTGGCGATCGCGTTCTCGGACCATCACCTGGCGCCCGACGAGCTGCACCAGCTGGGCCTCGCGATCGAGGCGCTTCGGGCCGAACAGGCGCGACAGAACGAAAACGTCGACGAGCACCGCACGCTGTTCGTGCGGCTCTTTGCGTTTCTGGAGTGGGTGACGCTGCACCGCAGCGACATCCTGCGGGCCGAAGCACCGGAAGATTTGCGCGGCGCCATCGACGCGCTGGTGCAGGCGACAACGATGCCGGTGGCGCCGCCGCGGCGGCTGTCGACGAGCGATCCCGAGGTGAACTGACCCGCGACCCTCAGCTCGACATCGCACGACCTCGCAAGCGCCGACGCAGCGGATCTTCAAAGGCGCGGTGGACGACGACGGAGACGACGACGCAGATGGCGATGGCGATACGACGTTGATGGGTTCTTCGAGAATCTTGCGACCGGTGCGCCGCTCGGCGATGCCCGACATCCACCAGAAAAGCGGAACATGCAGCAGGTAGAGCGCGTAGCTCGCCTCACCGAGGGTGTGGCCGATGCGGCCACCGATCGACGTGGCTGCTGACGACGCTGCTGAGGCAGGCAGCGATGCGAGGCCAACGATGATGAGCGCAAACAGCGGGGCCAGCAGCCCGTTGTGCAGCAGGATGTACGGCACGCCCGCGGCCCCGGCGACGACGACCACGACGACGCCGAACACGGTGAAGCCGCCGGCGACGCGGGCGCCGCCGAGCCAGGCCTGGCCGGCCAACACGCCGATGATGAGCTCGGGCAGGCGCAACAGCGGGTGGTATTTGACGACGTCGAGCACGGGCGCGTGCGAACGGGCATCGACGCCGCCCGACCACGACAAGCCGTCGGGGTCGACGACGAAGTAGGCGACGCAGGGCGCGAGCGACAGCAGCCACAGGCCGCCCGACCAGAGCCCCAGCGACGCCACTGGCGACACGCGTGCTGCGAACATGCGCCGCAGGAACGGCGGCACCAGCAGCGGGAACAGCAGGTAGAAAAAGGCCTCGACGGCGATGGACCAGGCCGGCGGGTTCCAGGCCAGCTCGCGGCCGGGGATCCACGACTGCACCATGGCAAACGCCGCGGCACCGTCTTTGACGACGTCGGAAAAGGGGGCGGGGTCGGCGCCGTCGCGCTTCCACATGGCGATGACGATGGGAAACACGAGCAACAGCGCCAGCCAGTGCAGCGGCACCACGCGGGCCGCGCGCGCCCGCCAGAACGCCCGCGGCGACGACGTGAGGGTGCCGCTGGCATCGACATAGGTCACGGTCAGCAAGAAGCCCGACAGCACGAAGAAAAACGTGACGGCGACGGGGGCGGCGTTGACGACGTTCTGCAGCGCCGCCGGCACGTGCCAGCGGTCGTGTTGCCAGGCGTGGAACACCACGACCCACAGCGCAGCGATGAAGCGGGCGCTGGTCAAGGACGCGAAGCGCGGGCGCGCATGCCCGAGGTCGCGGTTGCGGTTGCTGGTGATGTCGGGGGTCATGTCGGGCGCAATACTGGAGGAGCGAGCCCCCATGCGCCAACGTCGACGTCGTGGACCCCGTGACGTCTCAGACGCTCGACAACAGCGACGTCGCCGCCGTCTTTCTGGAGATGGGCGACCTGTTGGCCATCCAGGGCGGTGACCCCTACCGGTCCCGCGCCTTTCGCAACACCGCGCGCGTCATCGAAGGCATCAAGACCCCTCTGCGCGAGCTGCTGCTGTTGCGGCGGCTGACGTCGATCCGCGGCATCGGCCCGGGCAGCGTCGAACGCGTGCAGCAGATCCTGCAAACGGGCACCTGCGCCGATCACCAGCAGCTCTTGCAGCGGCTGCCCGCGGGGCTGCGCGAGGTGTTGCACGTGCGCGGCATGGGACCTCGTCACGCGCGGCTCGCCTTTGAGATGCTTGGCGTGCAGAACCGCGAGCAGCTGGAGTGGGTCGCCAAGAACGGCCTGCTGCGCACCCTGCCCGGCGTCGGCGACAAGACCGTCGAGCGCGTGCTCACGCACCTCGAAGAGCTCAAGGTCGGACCGGCGCCGCGTCTGCTGCTGCAAGACGCCCTCGACCTCGGCGCCATCCTCGTCGACTGGATGAAAGAAGAGCCGGCCTGCGTGCGCGTCGAGCAGACCGGCAGCGCGCGCCGCCGTAAAGAGACCGTCGGCGACCTCGACGTTCTGGTCGGCACGCCGCGGCCGCGCCTCGTCGTCGATCGCTTCCTGGCGTTCCCGAGCGTGAAGCACGTGCTGCTGGCCGGCGACTCGCGCGCCAGCGTCGTGCTCGAGAACCGCATGCAAGCCGACCTGCGCGTCGTCGCCGTCGAATCCTTTGGCGCCGGCCTGCACTACTTCACGGGTTCTCAGCAGCACAACATCCACGTGCGCCTGCGGGCCAACGAGCGTGGGCTCGCGATCAGCGAGCACGGTGTCTACGAGCGCAAGCTCTTTGGCCGCGGGCAAGGCGACGAGAACCGCAAGATCGCGCGCCGCATCACCTTGGCCACCAACGAAGCCGAGATTTTTTCGTCGGTGTCGCTGCCGTTCATCGTCCCCGAGATCCGCGAAGCCGACGGCGAAATCGAAGCCGCCGACGCCGGCAAGCTGCCCCGCTTGATCGACCTCGCCGAGCTGCGCGGCGATCTGAACCTGTCGGCGTCGTCGTCGTCGGATGCCGCGGCGTTGCTGGCAGCCCACAAGGCCCGCGGCCACAGCTGGGGCTGTTGGATGCGCCCGGTGGTCACGCTGGCGACCGCCGACGACGTCGCGGCGTTCACGCAACAGGCCCGGTCCCTCGAAGACCGCCTGCAGATGCGCGTCTTGTGCGGCGTCAGCGTCGGCATCGATCGCCACGGCGACGTCGACGTTTCCGACGCCGTCCGCGCCGCCGTCGACGTCGTGGCCGGCGTCGCCCACCCTGCGCTGCGCCTCTACGACCTCGACAAAGCCGGCCACACCGCGCGCCTCGTCAAGGCGTTGTCATCGGGGCGCATCGACGTGCTGCGGCACCTGACCGGGCGGCGGCTGCTGCCCGTCAACGACAGCGGCGCCGCCGGCGCTCAGGCCGACGACGGCGCCGGCGCCGACCTCGACCTCCACGCTGTGCTGTTGACCGCCGCCCGCCACCGCGTCGCCGTCGAGGTCTCGGGCGATCCGCGCCGCCTCGATCTCGATGCCCGCGGCTGCCGCGCCGACCGCGAGATCGGCGCGCTGCTGTCGTTGTCGTCGGCGGCGACGTCGCCGGCGGAGACCGCGCAGCTGCAACAGGCCGTCTGGCAGGCCCGCCGCGGCTGGGTCGAGGCCGCCCTGGTGCTGAACGCGCGCGGCGCCGACGACGTCGACGCCTGGCTCGCCGATCGCCGTCCATCAGGGCGGGCACGCGCGCCGCGCCTGAGCGCCTGGGTGGCGCCCGCGCAGCCGGTCCTCGGCAGCGAGCTGCAACAGGCGTTGGCAGCGCGGCCGCTGTCGTCGGCGCTGCGCGATCGGCTCGCGGCGCTCCTGGCCGGTGTCGACGACGACGAGCTGCACCGGGCGCTCGAAGCCGACGGCGGCAACGCGCTGCAGCGAGCCTTTGAGATCCTCGTCGGCAGCGGTTGAACAGGCTCCCGATCCGCGCGACACCTTGACGATGCGCGTTGCCTCGTCCCTGGCTCTTGCCGTCGTCTCGTGCCTCGCCGGCGCCTGCCCGCCGCCCGCCGACGGTGTCGTGATCGACCCGCCGGGGTTGCCCGACTGCGAGCCCCGCACCCTCGGGCCCGCGCCGTCGACGGACGAGCGCGGCGTGCTCATCGTCCTCGCCGGCGAAGGCGGCGCCGGCTACGTCGACGGCGACAACCCGCGCTTCAACGGCATCGGCGGCATCGGCGCCGGCACCGACGACCACGGCGCGTTCGTCGTCTTCAGCGACATCTTCAACGGGACACTGCGCCGCCTCGGCGACGACGGCAGCATGACCACCGTGATTGGCGCGCCGCTGCAATTCGGCTTCGCCCCCGGCGTCTGCGACGAGGTCCGCTTGAACGGACCCCGGGGCCTGGCCGTCGATCCACGAGACGGCTCGGTGTGGTTCGGCGACGGCCCTTGCCTGATGCACGCCGACCTCGACACCGGCGAGACGACGAAAATCGCCGGCGACTGCGAGAGCCCCGGCGACGCCGACGGCGCCCTCGACGACGCCCGCTTCGGCTTCTTGTTCCACGACCTCGAGATCGACGGCGCCACGGGCCGCGTCTACATCGCCGACCGCGCCAACGACGCCGTCCGCGTCGTCGACGTCGACGCCGGCACCGTCACCACCCTGGCCACCGGCTTCGACGGACCAGGCGGCACAGCACTCGATGTCGACAGCCGCACGCTCTACGTCGCCGACACGTTCCACCACGCCATCATGGGCGTCGACATCGACAGCGGCGCCGTCGTCACCCTCACCGGCACCGGCACCGCCGGCAGCGCCGACGGACCCGCCGACAGCGCCACCGTCGACGCGCCGCAAGCGCTGGCCCTCATCGGCGATCGCCTGGTGTTCGGCGGCTTCGACGGCCGCGTGCGCGCGCTGAACCTGATCGACGCCAGCGTGACGACGCTGAGCGAAGACACGGCTGGCTTCTTTGCCTCCTTTGGCGTCGCGCCGGCATCACCGTCAGCGGGCGGCGGCGAGCGGCTGCTGCTGGCCGACGTCGACGGCGGCCTGCTCGAGCTGGTGGGCGACGACCTCACGCTGCTGTTCGGCAACGACCGGCCCGTGGGCTTCATCGACGGCCCCGGCGCCGACGCCCGCTTCGACCAGCCCTCGGTGTTGATCGAAAACGCCGCCGGCGACGCCGTGCTCGTGGCCGACTCCGGCAACAACGCCATCCGCGTCGTGCAGCTCGACGACGGCGCGGTGACGACGCTTCTCGGCAGCCCCGACAAAGACGGCGACGTCGACGGTCCGTTCGCCAGCGCCGAGCTGTCATTTCCCTCGGGCCTGGCGCTCGACGCCGCCGGCACCACCCTCTACGTCGCGGCCACTGGCGCAGGTGCCATCAAGAAGCTCGACCTCGTCGCAGAGACGGTCGAGACCATCGCCGTCGTCGATGACCCGTGGGAGCTCGCGCTCGACGAGCAGAACAACAAGCTCTACGTCATCAGCAGCGCCGCGGGCGCCCTCGTCGAGATCGATCTCACGGCCAACACCCAGCGCGTCGTCAGCGACGGCTTCACGTTCCCCATCGGCCTCGCGGTCGTCGCCGGCGCCGGCGGCAGCCGCGTGTTCGTCGCCGACAACGCCGAGCACATCCTCGTCGAGGTCGACGTCGCCGACGGCCAGCTGACGACGGTGGTCGGCACCGCCGGCTTCGAAGGATCGACCCCCGGCGCGCCCGACGTCGCCCAGCTGTCGGCGCCCTCGGGGCTCGACGCCGCGGTCGAAGGTGGCGACGACGTGCTCTACGTCGCCGAGACCAACAGCCAGGTCATCCGGCGCGTGTCGCTCGTCGACTTCTCCAGCACCTTTGTCGTCGGCGATCCGCTGCTCTCGGGCTCGTTGCCGCCGGGCGCCCGCGTCAGCCTGACCGGCGCGCCGATCTTGAACCCCTTCGACGTCGTGGCCGTCGGCGGCGCCATCGTCATCGCCGGCGACACCACGATCTTGCTGGCCCGCCCATGAGACCGCCGCCCAGGAGATCGGGCGCGTGAGGTTTCTGCTCGTCAACGGCGCCGTGCGCGCCGATGGCAACACCGCGGCCCTGCTGCGGCGAGCCAGAGGTGCGCTGTCAGAGCACGACGTCGACGAGCTCGTGCTGTGCGACTTCGCCGGCACCGTCGAAGACGTCGTCGCCCGCGTCGACGCCGCCGACGCGTTGGTCTTCGGCTCCGGCGTCTATTGGGGCAGCTGGGGCAGCCCGCTGCAGCGTTTCCTCGAGGTCATGACCGGGCACGAGCTGACGTCGACGTTCGTCGGCAAGCCCGCCGGCGCGCTGCTGTCGATGGACTCCGTCGGCGGCTTCGACGTCGCCGCGCGCCTGTTGTTTTCTCTGTCGTGCCTGGGCTGCCTGGTGCCGCCGGCCGCGGCCGTGATCCTCTCGCGCACGGGCAACGCCGCGGCGGCGAACCCCGCCACCGCCGACGAATTCAAGGACGTCTGGCAGCTCGACGACGTCGACACCCTGTGCGCCAACCTCGTCGTCGCCGGTGGCGTCGATCGCGCGGCCTGGCAGGCCTGGCCCATCAGCCGCACGACGTCGCCGACCGGGCGGTGGCCCGCTGGCGGTGGCCTCGACCTCGGCACCGAGCGTTTCCTGAAATAGGGCGGTCTGTTGTCAGGCGTCGACGTGGGCCGCGGGCGAGCTGCCGATGCCGAGCTTCAAAGCGTCGACGATCCCGAGCGACAGCAACGACGCCGTGCCGTTGTTGACGGCCAGCAGCCGCGTGAACAGCGCCGGATCTTTGGCGAGGCGGGCGATGGCCCGGCGGGCAAAGAACGGGTGCCGCGCCAGCTCGACGAGGCCCACGGTCAAGATCGCGTGATCGCGGAACGTCGCCATGCGCGCGTCGCGGTAGCCGGCGAAGCAGCGGTCGACGAAGCGGGCGTCGGCGTGAACATGCAAACCCGCGCCGTCGACGACGGCGCGAATCGCTTTGGCCGCCGACAGCGCCGTGCGCAGCGCCAGGCTCATCCCTTCGCCGGTGATGGCGTCGATGTAGCCGGCGGCGTCACCGACGAGGACGGCCCGGCCTTTCCACACGGCCTTGCTGCGCACCCGCAGCGGACCGCAGGCCTGCGCCGGTCCGTCGGCGACGGCGCCATCGAGGCGCTCGGCGAGGGGCGGGCAGCGCGCGATCAACGACGCCAGGCGCTCGGCGGGCGGGCCGTCGCCGGCAGCCATGATCTTTTTCTCGCACAGCGCGGCCACACCAACCACATGGCCAGCGTTGCTGCCGCCGCCGCCGACGGGCGTCACGTACATCTCGTGATGGTCACCGACGTGGACCTCGACGCGATCGGGCAACGCGGTGCCCGGGCGCAGGCGGAAATGTTGGCGCAACGCGAAGCGCGGCTGCGACGGCGGCCCGAGATCGAGCCCGAGCCCATGCCGCACCACCGAGCGCGGACCGTCGGCGCCGACGACGACGCGGCCGCGCAACACCTGCCCGGTCGACAGCGTGATGTTGCCGCCTTCGTCGGCGACGGCCACGGCGGCGACGGTGCCGGCCACGAGCTGAACGCCGAGCGCTTCGGCGCGCTTTCTCACGGCGGCGTCGAGCATCCGGCGGCGCAGGCCGCGGCCGCTCTCGCCGCCCGCGAAGTCACCGCGGGCGACGACACCGTGGCAGCGGTAGAGGATGCCGCGGAAGGGCTGGCCGTCGCATTCGTCGACGACGTCGCCGATGCCGAGCTCGGCGAGCAGGCTCAGGCCGTGGGGCAACAGGCCTTCGCCGCAGGGCTTGTCGCGGGGGAAGTCGGCCTTGTCGACGACGACGGCGCTCAGCCCCAGGCGCGCCAGGGCGATGGCGGTGGCGGCGCCGGCGAGGCCTCCTCCGGCGATGACGACGTCGGCGTCGAGCGGTGTGGACACAGCTCTTTGATGCCACGGCCACCCGGAAGGGCACAGTCGAGGCCGCACCATGTTGTTCGGGCGAACCACGGGCAGAAAACTGGCGATGGTGGATCCGGCGGGCGACAGATGGAGCCGGAGGTCTCCGCATGGCGCTCAATTCTCTTCTTCCGCAGTACGTGGCTTTCAACGACCGCGAGCTGGCGTTGCTCGACGACCTGTACGAGGGCGCAGAGATCGACGCGATCTGCGACGCCCTGTTCGCCGACGTGCTGCCCGGCGAGGCCCTGCCCCGCAGCTGACACGCCGAGCGTTCCGGGGCGGTGACGACGTCGACGGCGCATCCGGCGGGGCATTGCCCCGTCGGCGCCAGCGGGTAGCGTCGTCGTCATGGTCACCCCGCTGCGCATCCTGGCCGACTCCCGCCCCGACGACCGCTCCGGGCACGTCGGCGCATCGCCGGGTGCGGCACACAAGCGGGTCTTCCTCGAGACCTTTGGCTGCCAGATGAACATCCTCGACAGCGAGCTGGTGCGCGACCAGCTGCTGACGCTCGGCTACTCCTTTGTCCCCGACGCCAACGACGCCGACATCGTCCTCTACAACACGTGCGCGGTGCGGGCCCAGAGCGAGCAGAAGGTGCTGTCGCGCCTCGGCGTCATGCAGCGCCGCAAGGTGCAGCAGCCCGACCTCGTCGTCGGCATGCTCGGCTGCATGGCCGAGCGCATCGGCGCCGATCTCACCAAGAAGCTCAAGCACCTCGACGTCGTCGTCGGCCCCTCCGAGCTCGATCGGTTGCCGGCGCTGCTGGAGCAGATCACGCACGAGCGCGAGCAAGCAGGCCGCGACCGCCGTGAAGGGCGCGCCAGCGCCCGAAGCACCCAACACGTCGCGCTGTCGGGGCACACGTCGCGCCGCAGCAAGACCCTCGACGCCGCCATGGACCGCCTCGAAGCCCTCGACCAGGGCCGCATCGTCGACGACATCGTCTCGTCCGGCGCTGCTTCAGGGGCGAGCCCCGCCGCCTACGTCCGCATCACCCGCGGCTGCAACAAATTCTGCAGCTTCTGCGTGGTGCCGTTCACCCGCGGCCCCGAGGTCCACCGCCCCGCCGACGCCATCGTCGACGAGGTCAAGAAGCTGGCCGACGGCGGCGCCATCGAAGTAACACTTTTGGGCCAAACCATCAACCATTACGTGCATGGTGATACGTCGTTTGCCAAGCTCTTGAAACGTGTGCACGACGAGGTGCCGGCGGTCAAGCGCCTGCGCTTCCTGACCAGCTACCCGCGCGACTTCACCGACGAAGCCCTGGACGTCATGGCGTCGTCCGAGCGCATGTGCGGCTTCTTGCACATCCCGGCGCAGTCGGGCAGCGACCGCATGTTGAAGATGATGAACCGGGGATACACCCGACAGGTCTATCTCGAGCTCATTGAACGTGCGCGAAGCCGCATGCCCGACCTGGCCATCGTCGGTGACATGATCGTCGGCTACCCCACCGAGACCGAAGCAGACTTCGAGCTGTCGCTCTCGCTGTTGCGCGAGGTCCGTTACAAGACCGCCTACGTCTTCAAGTACTCGCCGCGGCCGAACACGGTCGCCGACAAGCTGCACAAAGACGACGTCGACGACGCCACCAAGCGCGATCGCAACCAGCGCATGCTGGCCCTGCAGCAAGAGATCGCGCTCACCCACCACCAAGCCATGATCGGCAAGACCCTCGAGGTCTTTGTCGAAGGCGCCGCCAAGGTCGACCCGCAAGAGCAAGACAAGGCCCCGCGCGACGACGACGGCACAGTGCTCTATCCGCTCGGCCGCAAGCCCCGCCAGGCCCGGCTCGACGGCAGCGCGCGCCTCATGGGCCGCACCCGCGGTGACCACATCGTCGCCTTTGATGGCCCCGCCACCCTGGTCGGCTCCCTCGTCGACGTCACCGTCACAAAGGCGACTCCCCTGTCGCTGTCGGCGTCGTTGTAGTCGTCGGCGTGCTCGCCGGCGCGCTGTCGAGATCGTCGTCGGCCTGACGCGAAACCCCACTCACCGCGAACCGCACAAAGAAAAGAGCCGTCGCTGTCGACGGCTCTTCTCGTTTACGTGTCACGCGTGCTCAGGGCAGGCGCGGTCCCAAAAAGGCGATGGTCGTCACGCCGGCGGGAGCGACGAACACCGGCTCGGGGTCTTCGGGGGGCGGCGCGGGGAACACGTCGCGGATGCCGACCGGCTCGCCCTGGCCGCCCACGCCGCGCAGCGAAACCTCGAGGATGCTGCCGACCGAGCTGCGGGGCAGGACCACCGTCTGGCTGCCCTGGGCGCACGGAACGTTGATGCCGCTGTTGATGCCGCCGATGCCACCGCTGAGCTCGGCCGTGATCTGGATGTCGACGGTGGCCGCGCCGACGTCGCCGCAGACACCGCGCCAGACGATGAGCAGCTCGGCCAGCTGCGGCTCGAGCGTGAAGCGCTGCACCATGCGCGGGCCCGAGATGGCGAAGCCCGGCACGCGGGGGTCGGCGGCGTTGATCTTGAAAGGCACCTCGCCCTCTTGCTCGCGGATGCCGTCGATCTCGACCTTCACGCGGGCATCGGGACCCGAGGGGATGCCGGGGATGTCGACGGTGCCGGCGTCGCAGTCGACGGCCTCGGCGACCTCGAGCACGCCGTCGATGAAGACGCGGACGACGACGGTGTCGACGCCGGCCTCGGTGCACGAGCTCGTGGGCGGGCTGCGCGTGGCGACGCCGGTGATGGAATTCGTGATAAGCGTGAAGTCCCAGCTGACCGCCAACGTGGTGCGGACGGGCTCGAGCACGACGACGTCGGCGATGCTCTCGCCGGCGGGGACGGCGATGCTGGCGTCGTCGGAGCTCACCTGGAAGCTGACCTCGTCACCGATGAGCGCATCGATGCGGATCACGGCGGCGCCTTCGGCGACGATCAGCGGGCCGCTGTTGCCGGCCACGCAGGCGACGGTGGTGCCGATGGTCTGGCCGTTCTGCGTGACCTGGATGTCGACGTTCTGCACGCCGAGCTCAGCGCAGGTGCCACCCGCGAGGCGAAACGGAATCGTCACCGTCGAACGCTTGGCGGTCAGGGTGATGTCGACGTCGTCGATGGCGAGGCGGTCGTTGGGGTTTTCGTCGACGCCATCGAGCACGAGCGGCAGCGCGATCGCGTTGAACAGCACCTCGCCGTTGCCGTCGATGCCGTCGATGTTCACCTGGTAGTCGCCCACCGGCATGCTGGTGAAGGTCGCGCGGCCGTCGATGCAGGGGACGTTCTGGGCGGCGACGACGAGGTTGCGGTCGTCGGCGAGGTTGGTGTTCGGGCGTTCGGGGTCGTTGCCTTCGCCGTTGTCGAACACGGTCAGCTGCACAGCCACGTTGTCGACGCCGGCCTCGGCGCAGCTCTGGCCGTCGAAGTTGAAGTTGACGGTGACGTCGACGATGGCGGCGTTGAGCGACAGTGGATCGAGGCGCAGGGTCTCGCCGGCCTGCAGGCCCAGCAGGGCCTTTGCCGTGGCGTAGCGGACGGTGCCTTCGGCATCGACGGCTTCAACCTTCAGCGTGTGCTCGCCGACGCGGATGCCTTCGACGGTGGCGAGGCCGGTGATGCAGTCGGTGTTGCTGCCGGCGATGGCGACGCCGTTGTCGTCGATGACCTGGGCCAGCACGTTGGTGACGCCGGCGGCCGAGCAGACCGCCTCGCCGCCGAAGTTGTACTGGAACTCGATGCGGCTCACGACCTCGCCGTTGGCCAGGGCGAGCGGCGCCGAGGCCTCGGTCAGCGTGTTGGGCAACACCTCGATGATGACGCCTTCGCCGTTGTCGAAGACCGCGACCTCGCCGGTGCCGACGGCGGTCATGACGTAGGTGCCGGCGACGACGTCGGGGATGACCATCGATCCGGCGATGCACTCGGCCGTCTGGCCAAAGGCCTTTGCGCCGCCCTTGCCTTCGAGACCCTTCTCGATGAGCTGGATGACCACGTTCTCGACGCCGACCTCGGCGCAGCGCTGGACCCCACCGAACGACCAGGTGACCCGCAGGTCACCGACGACGGCGCCGCCGACCGGGATGATGCACCCTGCGAGGGCGAGGGGAGCCAGGGCCATGGCCAGAGCGGCCCCGGAGCGGGAGACCAGGGCCCCGGAGCGGGAGACCAGGGCCAGGATTCGCAGACGCTTCATGGATGTCCTCTTCGATCGGGGGCCGCTGGGCGGGCCGGGCAGGCTGTCAGGTCGGGCAACGCCGGCATCCCCGGCGCGGGAATCAATCAGGGAACCGTCGTCGACGAGGGGGGCGGCTTCTTAACGTCCTTCCCGCCCTTTGCCTTTTTGTCGATCTTCTTGCCGTCTTTGGACTTCTTGGACTTGTCGTCGTCGTCCTTGTCCGTGCCTTTGTTTTTCTTTTCCTTGTCGGCGTCGTCGTCGGCTTTTTTCGCGGCCTTTTTCTTCACCAACCGCCGTTCGTCGACGGTGAGCCCACGGCGGCGACGATCGAGCACGTCATCGGCGTCGAGCTCGGCTTCGGGCCCGCGCTGCTGGCGGAACGAGCTGCGCTCTTCCTTCTTTTTCTTCTTGTCGTCGGCGTCTTCGTCTTTGCCGCTGAAGGCCTTGCTCGATCCGGGCAGGCTCACCGGACGCGTGCCGATGCTGCGGCCGGGGCGCGGGTCGGTGCCGGCGGGGCGCTCGCCCTGGTTGAAAGCGTTAAAGGCGCCGCTGATGCCGACCAGCACGGTGAGCTCGGGCGCCAGCTGGGTGACCGCGCCGAACTTGTCGGCGATGACGCGGCTCGTGCCCAGGCCCTCGCCGGTGAGCGAGATCCACTCCGTGAGGTTGTAGGCGACGCCAAAGGTGCCGCCGACCGATGTCTGGCTCTCTTGGGCGATCGCGACGTTGCCGCCGATCGCGTACAGCGTGCCGAACGCCGTCGCCGACGTCGTGAAGGTCAGCTGGCGGTTGACGCGCCAGGCGCCCTGCACGCCACCGCTGACGCGCTCTTCGAGCAGACCGCCGAGCGGGTCGGAGAACGGACCGACGCCCGCCAGCAGCGTGCCTTCGATGGCCGCTTCGCCCGAGAGGTTGACGGCGGCCTGCAGGCGTCCGTCGACGAGCGGCAGGCCGACCAGCTGCAGGTCACGCTGCTTGCCGTCGTCGACGAGGCCGGTGAGCCAGCCGCCCCGCGTGCTGGCGACGACGCCGTTCATGAGCGTCCGGTTCCAGGTCAACGACGGCGTCACCGCGCCGTAGCCGCCGCCGCCGCCGAGCACGCCGAACTTGTCGGCGATGGCCGCGCCCTTGACGAGCACGTTGCCCGACAGCGAATCCGTCGACGACAACAGGTACGTGAGGCCGATGGTCGACTCGGGGCGCACCTGGGGCGGCAGGATCAACTGCTCGTCGGGGCTCGGCGACGGCGAGCCGGTGGCGTTGACGCGGGCGTCGACGTTCCAGGTGAAGCGCGCGTCGTGCCGGTAGAACGCCGTGCCGCCGGCGACGACGTCGGCGAAGGGAAACTGCGTGAGGTTGCCGCCGCCGACCAGGGCGCCGGCGCGGGCGCCGAGCTGTCGCTGCGCGGTGCCGGCGTCGAGGTCGCCGATGGCCCCCTGGATGTCGGCCGACAGGCGCAGGCGTGAGGTCGCCGTCCAGTCGGCGCGGCCACCGCCGCGGTGCAGCACGAGAAAGAAGTCGCTCGACGGGTAGATGAGGCTGAGGCTCGGCGCGTAGTTGGCGTCGAGCACCACGCCCTGCCCCTGGTAGGCGGCCCGCACCGACGGCGTCAGCCCGACCACGAACAGCGTGTTGCCGAAGCCGTCGGCGACGGGGGCCGACAGGATCGAGGTGCGGACCTCGGCCTTTGCGCCAAGGTCAACGACGGAACCCGCGGCGAGCGCGGTGCTGAGCGTGAGCGCGGAAGCTGCCAACATTGGACGAAGCCTACGTCATCCGTCGCGCCACCGTCGTGGACGCAGGCCCTGTCTCACGTCGTCGCCGCCTCGCGAACACGCACAGGGCGGACATCGCCCACTCGCGCCTATTCGCCCCGTTTCGGCGGCGGCGTGTCCGACTTTGCCTCGGATGGTGCGGCGTGTGCGGCGGCATCGGCGGCCGCGCGGCCCTTGCGATCGAGCGGCCTGCCCGCTGCCGACAACGTCAGCCGCGACACCAGCACGCCCAGCTCGAAGAGCACGAACAGCGGGCCGGCGAGCAGGAACATCGAGAGCGGATCGGGCGTCGGCGTGAGCACCGCGCCGACGACGAGCGAGATGACGGTGACGTGCTTGCGGTACTTCGTCAGCGTGTTGGGATCGACGATGCCGGCCAGCGACAGGATGAAGATGACGACGGGGGTCTCAAAGGCGACGCCGAAGCCGAGCAACATCTTGAGCGTGAACGAGAAGTGCTCTTCGAGGCTCGGCATGAGCGCGATGTCGCTGGGCAGCGTCCGCACCAGGTATTCGAACATCGGCGGGAACACGACGAGGTAGCAAAACACGGCGCCGAGGCAGAAGAAGAAGGCGCCGGCGATGACGAAGATGGAGACGTACTTTTTTTCGTGGTCGTAGAGGCCGGGGGCCACGAATTTCCAGATTTGCAAGAGCACCCACGGCGAGGCGCCGAACACGCCAAAGACCAGCGCGGCCTTCATCTGGCAGACGAGGTACTCGGCGGCGCCGACGACCATGAAGCGGGCGTTTGGTCCGTGCACCTCGGTGAGGATCTGCTGCATCGGGTCGCGCAACAGGCGCAACAGGTCGTCGGACCAATAGAACGCCGCCATCGCCAGCACCGCGATGCCGATGAGCGCTCGACCCAGCCGCGCGCGCAGCTCACCGAGGTGCTCGACGAGCGAATATTCTTTTTCGTCCATCTCAGCCGGCCTCTTTCAACGACGGCTTCTGCGGGTCGGTGGTCTCTTCCGACAGCGACGACCCGATGGCCACCGACGACGACGCGGTCTGGATGATCGGGTCGCCGTCGACGTGGGGCACGTGGTGGGCTTCGACGGCCAGCGCTGAGCCGGTGATGGAAGCAGGCACGTCGTCGCTGCCGCCCGCACCCGACGCCGCATCAGCGGCCAGCAAGGTCGCCGGCGTCTGCGTCTTCGGCGGCTCCATGAGGGGCGGGCGCTCGCCCGAGCGGCCTTCGAGAGGGGCGAGAGGGGCGTGCGGGGGCTTCCAGCGGTGGCGGGCGGTGAGGTCTTCGTCGTCGTCGAGGTTGATGCTGCGCTTGAGGTCGTCAGAGGCCTTGCGCACCTCTTTGAGGCCCTTGGCGATCTTCTTGGCCATCTCGGGCAGCTGCTGAGGTCCAAAGACCAACAGCGCCACCGCGCAGATGATCAGGATCTCGCTCATGCCCATGCCAAACATGCAGTGGCCTCCTCGACGACGACCGACGCGCCGTCGACGAACCTAGGGGCCGACACCCCAGGAAGCAACGCCGCCGGCATTCCCCTGCGGCGGCGATGCCTGCTGATCAGATCAAGCGATCAACCGCACGGGATCAAGATCAACGCAGCGGGTCAGGTCGCGTGTCAGGTCGCGAGGACGAGGCCGGTGCCTTCGAAGCGCACGATGGGCACGCGGCGCGCGCTCTCGGGCAAGCCTGGCAGCGGCGCGCGGTAGGGCACGAGCTGGCCGCTCCAGCCGACCAGGCGCGTGGCGTGGACGAGCGCCGGCGCGTCGGGCCGGACGGGCAAGGCGACGACGGGTTTCTTGGTGCCGAGCACAACGCGGCCCGAGCCGCGCAGGTGCACGATGTCGAGGTCGCGGTCGGCTTCGGAAGGCAGGCGGCCGTTCTCCCAGACGAGGCCCGACGAGAAGCCGACGACGCCGGATTCGACCAGGTAGATCTCTTCGCTCTGCAGCTGCAGCGCCGTCGGCAGCAAGTCGCCCAGCGCCAGCAGCGCGAAGAGATCTACCTGGTCGAATCCGGCGTCGTCGGCTTCT